>CAIRDL010000986.1 GCA_903877345.1 uncultured Oscillochloris sp.
ATTGCAGATTTGCCGCAACAAGACGCGGGGTGTCTGACCAAATGGGCCAACACCCCGCGTCTTGCTGTGAAAAAGCTACAAGCTACAAACGTGTCTCAGTCGGCTACCTCAGAGATCGTACTCTGGGCCGCTGCCTCAAGGAGTTTGAGGATGCGCGGCACCATTAGCGCCGGGTTCTGGTGCAGCCCTTCAATCAGCAAGGCGTTGTCGTAGAGTTGCTCGGCGACCGCCGCCACCACCGGGTCTTCGGCGTTACGTTCGACGCGCTGCACCAAGGCAGCCACCAGCCCGTGGCTCAGGTTCAGTTCCATAATCCGTGGGCTTGCCTCGGCCTCGCGGCCCAACATCTGCTGGATGCGCTGCATCTCACGACCCGCCCCGTCGTCGTCGCTTACTAGGCGGGCTGGACTGTCGCGCAACACCTTCGAGGCGCGCACCGCCTTCACCTTATCGCCCAGAATCGCCGCCACCCGCTCCGCCAAATGCGCGAACTGCTCATCACTCACCTGCGGCGTCGTGGCCTCGACCTCGCCCGGCAATTCCAGGTCGGCCTCGTCAATATTACGCAGCTTCAGCCCCTCGTAGTCGCGCAAATTGCCGAGCATAAAGCCGTCCATCAGGTCAGTCAGGAGCAACACCTCGATGCCACGGGCCGTAAACGGATCGAGATGCGGGCTGGTGCGCGCCGCCTCAAGGCTGGCGGCCAGCACATAGTAAAGCTCGTTCTGCCCGTCCACAATCCGGCGCTTATACTCACCCAACGTCACCAGCGCCTCGCCGCCACGGGAAGTATGGAAGCGCAGCAGTTTCAGCAGATCGGCGCGACCCTCGTAATCGGTTGCCACGCCTTCCTTAATAAAAACCCCGAACTCTTGCCAGAACTTAGCGAATTCCTCGGGCTTCTGCTCAGCCAGTTCATTCAGTTCGCGGTGCAGGCGGCTCGTCAAGCTCTTCTTAATGCGCTGCATCACCGGCGAACTCTGCACGCTCTCGCGGGAGACGTTCAGGGGCAGATCCTCGCTATCAACCACGCCCTCAATGAAGCGGAAATAGGCGGGCAACAACTCGCGGGCCTCATCAAGAATCAGCACCTTGCGCGAGTAAAGTTTGAGCTTGCCTTCAACGCGCCGCTCGATCAAGCCGCGCTCGCGTTTTGCTGGTACAAACAACACACTATGCAGATCGACCGGCACCTCGGTTGAAAGATGAATGTGGAGCAAAGGCGCATCGGAATCGAAGGTCAACTGGCGGTACAGATTCGGATACGCCTCGGCCTCAATCTCGCGGGGTGCGCGCCGCCAGAGCGCCTTGCGCTGATTGACTTGGCGCTCGCCGCTGTAGATGGGGAAAGCGACGAAATCGGAGTGCTTCTTAATAATTTGTTCGAGACGCCAAGCATTCGCAAACTCGCTGGCGTCCTCTTTCAAATGCAACGTCACCGTCGTGCCCCGGCTCGCATGTTCGGCGGGGCCAATAGTGTAGCTATCGCCGCCCAAACTCGTCCAGATCGCCGCCTCGGCGTCAGGGCGAAACGAACGCGAGGTGACGGTAACTTTATCAGCAACCATAAA
>CAIRDL010000987.1 GCA_903877345.1 uncultured Oscillochloris sp.
CCCGCACGGGGACTGAGGAGTAATCCTTATGGTGTTTGTGCTCGCAACCGACCGAACCCCGCTCGATCCAACCACCCTTCATCGGGCAAAGCGCCTCCTGAAGCGGGGACGCGCCTCGGTCTTTCGGACGTACCCGTTCACCATCATCCTGCACGACCGTACCGCAGCGGAGAGCGTCACCCACCCGCACCGCATGAAGCTTGACCCTGGCTCCAAGACCACGGGTATCGCCGTCGTGGCCGAGGAGACCGGCCGGGTCGTGTGGGCGGGCGAGTTGACCCACCGAGGGCAGCAGATCCGTGACCGACTGCGCTCCCGTCGCACCGTGCGCCGCTCCCGCCGCCAGCGCAAGACGCGCTACCGGAAAGCTCGTTTCCTCAACCGGCGACGGCCCGAGGGCTGGCTGGCCCCGTCACTGGCGCACCGGGTTGAGACGACCCTCACTTGGGTCAACCGGCTGCGGCGCTGCGTGCCAATCACCGCTATCAGCACGGAGTTGGTGCGCTTTGACACCCAGTTGCTTGAAAACGCCGAAGTGAGCGGCGTGGCGTATCAGCAGGGCACCCTGGCTGGGTATGAGGTCAGGCAATACTTGTTGGAGAAGTGGGAGCGGCGCTGTGCCTACTGTGGAGCGACCGGCGTGGGGCTTCAGATTGAGCATATCGTTCCGCGTGCCCGTGGCGGCAGTGACCGGGTGAGCAACCTCACCCTGGCCTGCGAACCGTGCAACACCCGCAAAGGCACGCAGACCGCTGAGGAATTCGGCCATCCTGACATCCAAGCGCAGGCCCGTCGCCCGTTGAAGGACGCGGCAGCGGTCAATACGACCCGTTGGGCGCTCTACGAACGGCTCGTTGCCACCGGCCTGCCTGTGGAGCTTGGCAGCGGGGGGCGCACTAAGTACAACCGCACCCGCCTAGGGTTGGACAAAGCCCATTGGCACGATGCGGCCTGCGTTGGGGCGAGCACGCCTGATGGGCTGGATGTGCGCGACGTCCAGGCGCTCCTTATTCGGGCGATGGGGCACGGGAGCAGACAGGCGTGCCGGATGGACAAATACGGCTTCCCGCGCACCGGCCCCAAGGCCGCCCGCACGGTTCACGGTTTCCGCACCGGCGACCTCGTGCGGGCGACCGTCACCACCGGCAAAAAGGCAGGCACCTACCGTGGGCGTGTCGCCGTGCGTGCCTCTGGCTCCTTCAACCTCACCACCGTTGGAGGGACGGTTCAGGGGTTGCACTATCGCTTTTTTACCCGTCTGTATCAGGCAGATGGCTTCACCTACCCCGAAGGCGGCGCTTCCTCCCACCCCGATTCCTGAGCCTGCCGAAGGAAAAGGGGCGGGTTTCTGCGCCGGATTCTTATGAGCCGACTGGTAATCTCGACAGCAAAACCGCCTCTACAATCTTCAAGCTTTTTGATGATATGGTGAAGGCGGGTAAGACGATTGTGATGGTGACGCACGACAACGATTTGGCCCGTCGCGCCACCCGTTCGGTGATTGTCTCGGATGGCGAGATTGTGGATCAGTACCTCGCCTATCGTCGCCGAACACAAGTTTGACGAAAACCACATCCGGGTGCTTGCGGATCAGGTGCAGGCAAAGTTTGAGAAAAGCGGGCGCTCCGTCAGCGCGATCAACATTCTGAAGCCCGGCGTCTACCCTGGCGACTCAGCGGTACAGGCATTCATTTTGCTCCTGACCGTCATGGGTATCTTCGCCCTGCTGCTATAGCAGTCCTATTCAGGTCGTGAAGGCTGCGTACCCCTTTGGCTGACGACTGAAGTCGCGCCTGCGGAGCCTTCGGCTGAGCGTCGGCCTCCGCCGACGCCGTCCGCGTAGGCGGACGATCGGCCAACGGCCTCGTGCTGCGACTTCAGTCGCGAGCGACGTTGCACCTTCATAACCCCGATAGGATTGCTATAAGTGGTTTCTTCGTAGCGCCTAGTGCTGGTGGAAGGGGTGCTGATTGGCCTGATCAGTTGGTGCCTCGGGGCCATTCTGTCGGCCCCGGTCGGCTACCTGATGAATAAGGGCATGGAAGTGGCTTTTGATGACGAAGGGTTGTATACTTTTGTCTTCTCATTCGAGGGCGTCTGGCTGTGGCTTGCCATCGTCATTGGGCTGGCCTCACTCGCCAGTTTCTTGCCCGCCTGGAATGCCTCACGGGTCACTATTCGCGATGTGCTTGCTTATGAGGGGTGAGGTGGGGGATGGGGATTGGGGGATGGGGATTGGGGGATGGGGATTAGGGGATGGGATCGGGGATCAAGATGAGCACAGGGACTCAACCTAACTCCTAACCCCTAACCCCCAACCCCTAACCCCTAACCCCAACTCCCAACCCCCAACTCCTAACCCCCAACCCCTGAAGGAACCATACCTTATGCGGAAGATTTTCACGAGTACCGTGCTGGGCATCGCCCTCGCCGCCGGTCTGGTCTCCTGTGGGCCGTCGGGACAGTCCGCCTCACAGGCTACACCGACCGCCATGCCCGCCGTCGCCCCTGACACCGCTGTGATCGCCGAGGCGAAGATCGTGCCCGTCAACAGCGTCAATCTGAGCTTTGAGACGGGCGGCAAGGTCGCCGAACTGCTTGTCGCTGAGGATGATTTGGTGACGGTTGGACAACCGCTCGCCCGCCTTGACACCCGCGAACTGACCCTGCGCGTCGATCAGGCCCAAGTGAATCTCCAGCAAGCCCAGGCGGATTACGACAAACTGCTTGAGGGCGCAACCCCCGAGCAAGTCGCCGCCGCCGAGGCCGAGATCGCCCGTGCTCAGGGCAGCGCCCAGGCAACGCGGAGCAGTGTCACTTCAGCCGATCTCACTGCGGCGCGCGCCGAGCTTGCGAGTGCGCGGGCGACGTTGGCGCAACTTCAGGCCGGGGCGAAAGATGCCGAACGCCAGTCGGCCCAGGCGAATGTTGATCAGGCCCGCATCAATCTCCAGGCGCGGCGCGATGCGCTGTCGCAAGCCAAGCGCGACGCCGAGTTGCGGGTTGCCCAGGCAGCCAATGCACTGCGCAATGCCCAAGACGAGTACAGCCGAATTTATTGGGACAATATTGAGCTTGATAAGCTGCCTGGCGATTTGCCCCAAGCGCGAAAAGACATGGAAGCTGCGGCCCAGCGTGCGGTTGCGAACGCCGAGACCGCGCTGGCGCAGGCGCAACTCGCGCTCGAACAGGCGCGGCAGGCCGAAGTGACGGGCATCCAGGGTGCGGAGGCGCAGGTGCGCGATGCCGAGGCGCGGCTCACGCTGTTGCTTAGTCCGGCGGACGCAGATGCGATTGCGGCAGCCCGCGCCAAAATCGCCGCCGCCCAGGC
>CAIRDL010000988.1 GCA_903877345.1 uncultured Oscillochloris sp.
CAGAGCCTCGAAAAGTCGCGGCAGGGGATCTTCGGGCGCATCGCCCAGTTGTTTGCCACCGAGGACCCGGTGACGGAAGCGCTGTGGGACGAGTTGGAAGAAGCGCTGATCCAGGGTGATGTCGGCCTTGAGACCAGCACCTATCTGGTCAATCGTACCAAAGACCGGGTGAACCGTCACGGCACGAAGGAAGCCCGCGAAGCCCGCGACATGCTCAAGGCCGAGATGGTGCGAATCTTTCAAGATCAAGTGAAGCCACCGTCCGGTACGCCGCCGCAGCCTTACGTCATTCTGGTGGTCGGCGTGAACGGTGCGGGCAAGACGACGTTAATCGCCAAGTTGGCCCATCGCATGAAAAACCGCTTCGGCAAAAAAGTCCTGCTTGCCGCCGGTGACACCTTCCGCGCCGCCGCCACCGAACAACTCGAAACCTGGGCCGTCCGCGCCGGGGTGCCCTGCGTCAGCTTGGGCCAGGGTGCCGACGCCGCCGCCGTGGTCTATAAGGCGATTGACGCAGCCCTTGAGCAGTCGGTCGAGGTGCTGATCATTGACACCGCCGGACGCCTCCAAGCCAAGTTTAACCTGATGCAAGAACTCGATAAGATGCGCACTATTATCACCCGCAAGCTGCCGGGTGCGCCCCACGAGGTGCTGTTGGTGATTGATGCGACCACCGGCCAGAATGGCGTGCTCCAGGCCAAAGCCTTCCTGAAATCGGGCGGTGTGACCGATGTGGCCGTCACCAAACTTGATGGCACGGCCAAGGGCGGTATCGCCTTTGCCGTCGCCCAAGATATTGAGCGCCCTATCCGCTACGTCGGCACCGGCGAGAAGATTGAAGACCTGGCGTTGTTTGACGCTCAGGCGTTCGTTAATGCGCTGTTTGCGTGAGCCATGCTTTTAGGGAAGCGGAAAATTTAAAACATTCCATCTGATCCGTGCTGCGTGATCCGTGATCGGCTAGGGTGCGACCCGGTTACGGATCACGGATCATTGGCTCGGCTTGGATGATTAAAATCTTCCGCGTCCCTTGGCTTGCAGCTTTGTCGCAATAGGACGCGGCGCGTTTCTCTTCACTGCCCTGCAGGGCCATGCCTCCCCGATGGGCATGATCCCCAACAGGGCGGTGAGCCACCACGAGCGCAAGCCGTAGGCTAGCACGAGGTAGCCGAGCAAAACCAGGAGCAGCGCTGCGTCCACCAAGGTCAGACGCCAGCGCCGCAACGGGGTCACGAGATGCAGGGTCGCCCAGAGGAACAGCAGCGTCACCCCGCCGTAGATCACGGCAGTCGCCCGGTGGAATAACAACGTCGCCTCGCCACCTCCGTTGAGGCTGCCTCCGGTGAGTAGGCTGATCAGCACGAGCGGACGCAAGCCTCCGGTGAACGAACTGGCAGGCGGGCGCGCCGGCACAAGGGCCGCAGCCATCGCCGAAAGTGGGTTCGCCGCCACAAGCCACGGCGGAGCGGCGCGCATGCTGTTGACGAGCGACCAGACATTCGCCGCGAAGAGCGTGCCGCCCACCAAACTGACTAAGAGCGCATAACAGAGCAGCGTCGCGCTGTAGGTCTGGCGGGTTACGGCTGAACAGAAGAGGCCGAATACGCACCCGGTCACGGCGGTGACGAGCAGCATCGCCATGACGCGCAGCAGATCGGCGACTTCGACCCCGCCGAAGAGCAGCACAATCCCGTAGACTGGCAGGGCGGCGATGAGGAGCACCAAGAGGAAGGCGAGCGCCGCCACGAGTTTACCCACCACCAGTTGGAAGGGCGTCACGGGGGTAGTTAGCAGCAAGCTGTGGGTGCCGCGCTCGTACTCGCCACTGATCGCGTTCACCGTGGTCGCCGGGGCCAAAAAGATCATGAGCGCCTGGAGGCCCAAGGTTAGCCCGATGAAGATCACTTGGCCAACCTGGGCGGCCAACAGGGGTGCGCCCCGATCAAGCTCGGCGGTGACGAGGCCGTAGAGCAGCCGCGTGGCGATGATGGCTAAACCAACATAGACTCCGATCAGAATCGCCGCTCGACTCCCGCGCATCTGGACGGCAAACTCCTTGAAGAGCACGGGCAGCGTCAGCCTTTGCATCATGGCATGGTTCCTCGCACCTCGGCGCTGATATAGAGACAGGCGGCAGGCGCAAGCGGCCCCGTGAAATGCAGTCGCAGCCGACCACCCTGTAGGTAGGGCGCGGCGTCACGCAGTTCAAGCTTGCCGGGGCCATCAAACGGCTGTTCGACCCACCTGGCCTGCGCCCAATCGTAGAGCGCCGTTGTCACGCCCGCGCTAGGCCAACGCTGCGCACTTTCGATGGTCAGCGTGATGCTTTCGGCGCGTGTGGCGGCAAGCCCTGCGGGGAGTTGCAGCGTCACTGTAAGCGGGGTGGAGGTGACGGGAACGCCCGCACCTTGGTTGCCGTTACAAGCCGCTCGGTCGCCTGCCGTCAAGTCGGGGCGCAGCCAACCGGCGGGCAACAGGGTCGGCCCGCTCCCGCTGATGGTAGGATGCAACATTAGGAGGGTGGTGTCCTGGCGGGCAGCACCTTCAGCGCTGATGGTGAAGTTCAGGGGCGAGCGGTCGAGCCACCCCAGCACCAAGGGGTTTTCGTCGTACCCGGTGCTGCCCCGCGTCACGGCGGCGTTCACCAGCGCCTCGCGGGTGAGCATGCGCCGCTCCGGGGTTTGCCCAGGGGTGCCTAGCGCTTCGCGCAGCACAAGGGCGCTGATGGCTGGGCTGCGGGTCACATCCGTGAGGGCGCTGGTCGGCCACGGAGCGGTTGCCCGTCCATCGGGGCGCAGGTCACCCAGAAAGAGCAC
>CAIRDL010000989.1 GCA_903877345.1 uncultured Oscillochloris sp.
GGAAGCCGACCTTCTCAAGCATACCATCCCATCACCATGTCACCCTGAGTACCAAATGGCCAGTCGGCCAGTGGTGCCGGGAGAAACGTCCTCGCCTGTCACCCCGAGCGCAGCGAGGGGTCTCGGCATGAATCCGCACAACCACCGGGACGCTTCGCTGGCGCTCAGCGTGACAAGCACGATGTTTCTCAGGAGCGCAGCGAAGGTCTCTCAGCAGACCGGGAGCGATGCTTCGCTGCGCTCAGCATGACAGGCATGTCGTCGGGATGCTGTAGTGGCTACGGCGCCGGCACCGGAGTCGGTCGCCCACCGCCGTTCCCGCCGCCGCCGTTTCCGCCGCCGCTATTCCCGCCGAAGTTGCCGCCGACCTGCACGTTGGTCGCCTCAATCGTGTCGCCGTTGCGCGTGCCGACGACGACGATCCGCTCACCGGGCTGCACATCACTGATCTGGCCGTCCACCTGCTTCCGCACCGTACCGCCCTGCGCCAAACGCACCGTTACACTCGTCCCGTCAGCAGCTTTCATAAAGATCTGATCGCCCTCGACGCGGTCAACCGTGCCCATCGTCCCCTGACCTCGACCGGGGGCAGCGGCACCGGGCGTGCCTTGGGCGTTCGGCCCGCCACGATCAGCGAAGAACTGCTGCCTATTCTGGTTGCTCCGCTGCGCCCCCGACTGCGCCCCCGACTGTTGTCCTCCAAAGAAAGCCGCCGCGCCTACCAGCACGACGGCAAGCAGCCACACGATACGTTCGGTCATGGAATGTTGTCCTCCAAATGGGTGCTATTCGTAGCGCAAGGCCACGATTGGGTCAAGCCGCGCCGCACTACGGGCTGGCGCGATGCCGAAAAAGAGGCCCACGGCCAGGGCAAAACCAAAGGCCATCAGCGCTACGTCCCAACTCAGGCTGACGGTCACGATGCCGGTCATATTCACCGCCAATGCGATACCCGAGCCAAGGAGCAGGCCGATTAAGCCGCCCGTGCCACTCAGCGCGAGCGCCTCGAACAGGAATTGGAGCAGAATGTCGCCCTCCCGCGCCCCCAACGCTTTCCGCAGCCCGATCTCGCGGGTACGTTCGCGTACCGAGACGAGCATGATGTTCATGATGCCGATCCCGCCCACGAGCAGGGAAATGGCCGCAATCGCCGCGAGGAAGTAGGTCAACATCTGCGTGGTCTGGGTCACGGTCGCCAGAATATCCTGCTGGTTGATCGCGCTGAAGTCGTCACCGCTGCCGTCGAGAGGCAGTTTGTGTTCTTCGCGCATCACCGCTTGGGCCTCAGCCATCGCTGCGCTGACGCGGTCGGCACTGGTGGCCTGAATAACGATGTTTGAGACGCTCCAATTGCCACCAACGGCAGCCCTGGCTCCGAACAGTTTGCGCTGCGCCGTGGCAAGCGGCACGAACGCTCCGTCGTCAGCCGAGCCAAAACCCGTACCACCGCTGCTCGCCAGCACGCCAACGACCTTGTAGCTCTGGCCGTTCACCCGCACCAGTTGGCCGACCGCGCTTGCGTCAGGGAAAAGTGTCGTGGCGACATTCGCCCCAAGCACGATGACATTTTCTGCCGTGCGCTGCTGATCAGCGGTGATGAAGCTGCCTTCGGCCACCGTCGAGCTGTGAACAATCGCGTAGTCAGGCACGGCACCTGTGATGCGGGTGTTGCTGTTGTTGCTGCCCGCCACCAGTTGGGCGTTGCCGCCATATTCTGGCGAGACGCGGGCGATGTCCGGTGCCCGCACTTGGTCGGCCAGCGCCGTCGCATTTTCCAGCGTCAGGCTCGCACCCTCGCCAACCGCGCCGCGCACGCCACCGCTGTTACTCGCCCCGGCCCGAATGGTGACGAGGTTGGCCCCATTGGCGGTGATCCGACTGGTGATCGAATCTTGTGCGCCGCGCCCAATCGCGAGCAGCGCGACCACTGCAGCCACGCCGATGAGCACGCCCAGGGCCGTAAGCAGGGT
Source organism: uncultured Oscillochloris sp. (assembly GCA_903877345.1). Lineage (GTDB taxonomy): Bacteria > Chloroflexota > Chloroflexia > Chloroflexales > Chloroflexaceae > CAIWXH01. Next base: position 1,971 of record CAIRDL010000989.1, read on the forward strand.
ACGCACGGGGTTGGATCGCAAGGTCGCCAAGGCGAAACGGGCCGTTTCGCCCCAGCCAATCCCGCCCCGGAGCAGGTCGTCAATCTGGGTATTCAGGTCGGTTGTGACCGGAAAAGCTGCGGGCGGCGCAACGACTTGTTCGCTGATTAGCTGTTGGTTGGCGCTCATCGCGGGGTTCTCCACATTTTGCGTAGCGGCAGCCTGCGGCGGTTGGCGGGGGCCAGACTGACCGGAACACCGTCGTGGGGCCAAGCCGTCGCGGTTGGTACGTCACGCACCAACAGGCCGTCACGGATTTCGAGCAGCCGCCTGGTTTGATGGGCTACATCAGGCTCGTGGGTAATCACCACCACCGTCATGCCAGTGCGGTTCAAATCGCTAAAGAGGCCCATAATCTCGGCGCTGGTTTTGGTGTCAAGCGCCCCGGTCGGCTCGTCGGCCAACAACAGGGCGGGCTGATTCACGAGGGCACGGGCGATGGCGACGCGCTGTTGCTGACCGCCCGACAACTCGTGGGGCTTGTGATCCATACGCTCGCCCAGCCCGACGCGCTCAAGGGCGGCGGCGGCGCGGGCGGTGCGCTCCTTCGCCGGGATGCCGCCCCGATAGGCCAAAGGCAGCGCCACATTCTGCAACGCTGTGGCCCGCGCCAACAGATGAAACTGCTGAAAGACGAACCCGATTTTGCGGTTCCGCACTGCCGCCAAGAGTGCCGGGTCGAGTTCTTCAACGGGCAAGCCATCGAGGGTGTACGAACCGGCGGTCGCTGTGTCGAGGCAGCCGATCAGGTTCATCAAGGTAGATTTGCCCGAACCCGACGGCCCCATAATCGCCACAAACTCGCCGCGCTTAATCGTGAAGCTCACCCCGCGCAAGGCATGTACCTCGAACTCGCCCATGTAATAGACGCGCCGTAGGTCGTTGACCACGATCATGTCATTCATGCTACCTCCCCATTCCAGGCGGTGGGCCGCTCAAACCACCACCGAGGCCACCCAACCCACTCTGGCGGTTGCTCTGAGTGCTGCTTGAACTACTAGAGGTGGCGGTCGTCACCACCAGGGTGTCACCTTCCTGGAGACAGAGATTGCCGGTTGCGACACAGCTCAGGATTTCGATCTGCCCATTGCTGGTGAGGCCCGTCTCAACCTCCACGGGCACCGTCGGTTGACCGACTGCCGTGCGTACTTGCACCACCTTGGTGCTGCCTTGCGTCTGGATGGCGCGGCTCGGCACGAGGAGGGCGTTGGCCCGCTGTTCAACGGTAAGGGCACCACTGGCGGTCATGCCAACTTTAATGGGGAAGGAGCCGGGGCTGAAACTGACGCGCACCGGGTAGGTGGCGACGTTCGAGGTCACAGTTGCTGTGGGAGCCACCATCGTCACGGTGCCGGTGAGCGTCACCGTAGTCAGGGCGTCAAACGTCACCGCAACGGGCATCCCGACGGTCACTTTGCTGACATCACTCTCGCTCAGGCTCAAATCAACATAGAGGGTCGAAGGATCAATCACCGTGATGGTGGTACTGGCGCTGGCGGTATCGCCGACCTTCACCACCACGCCCGAAACGACGCCCGCAAACGGGGCGGTCAGGGTCGCCTCTTGCAGATTGAGCTTAGCCTGGGCGAGGGCAACTTCAGCCTGGGCCAAACCGGCATCAGCGCTGGCGATGGTCGCCACTGAGCCGGGCGTAGTCAGTTGGTTCAAGCTAATCTGAGCCTGCTCGACACCGGCCTGGGCAATCGTGAGTGTCGCCGCCGAAGCCGGATGGTGCAACTTAGCCAAACTTGCCTGGGCCGAAGCAACACTAGCGCGGGCGCTGGCGATGGTAGCGGCGGTAGATCCAGCCTGCACCGTCGTCAACTGAGTCTGCGCGTTCTTGAGTTGCGACTCGGCCTGGGCGATCCCGGTGACTTCGTCGCGCTTGGCCTGATCGAAGGCGAGTTGGGCCTGACGCAGACTTTCCTCGGCGCTACTGACGGCGCGTTGAGCGGCGGCTTCGTTGTCC
>CAIRDL010000990.1 GCA_903877345.1 uncultured Oscillochloris sp.
ACGAGATGGAGCTTGAAAGTACCGAGGTGATTGACCACGGTATGCCCTGCATTATTTCCACCGCCATACCGCACCACCAAACGGGCCTTACTCGCCAACAGATCAACTAAATGACCCTTCCCCTCATCGCCCCATTGGGCACCAATCAGCGCTACGACGGGCATAGTCGTTGCCTTTCTAACCTACTTTAGAGCCTGACGCAGTAGCGCGAGAGCCTCGTCCACATGGACGGGTTCGATGATCAGGGGTGGAAGGAGTCGCACCACATCATCGCCGGCGGTGGCGACGAGCAAACCGTGACGCTGGGCTGCTTCACGGGCGACGGCGGCGGAACCGGCGAGGCGTAAGCCGCGCATCAGGCCGCGCCCCCGGAGTTCAAGGACGGTTCCCGACAGTTCAGCGGCCAAATCTTGGAGCGCCTCATCGAGATAATTCGCCACTGTCTGCACATGAGCCAGGAACGTCGGGTTGCTGATGCGGCGGAAAACCACCCCAGCGACGGCGGTTACGAGCGGATTGCCGCCAAAGGTCGTGCCGTGGTCGCCGATCTGAATAGTATCGGCGATAGCCTGCGTGAGCAAAACAGCCCCGATGGGCAGTCCGTTCGCCAACGGTTTCGCCACCGCCAGCATATCGGGGCGCACCCCACTCGCTTCGTGCGCCCAAAGCGTGCCGGTGCGGCCCATCCCGCACTGGATCTCGTCAAAAATAAGCAAAGCCCCGTGGCGGTCGCAGAGCGTACGCGCCGCTTGGAGGAACGCGGGGTCAGCAACCCGGAGGCCACCTTCGCCCTGCACCGGCTCGATCACCACCGCACAGACGGTCGCGTCTATTGCCGCCTCAAGCGCCGCAACATCGTTATAGCGGGTAAAGCGAGCGCCGGGCATCACCGGCATAAAGGGTTCGCGGTACTTCTCGCGGGCGGTAATCGCCACCGCACCCATCGTGCGCCCGTGGAACGAACCGTCGCAGGCGACGACGGCGGTTTTGCCCTCACCAAAATGAGCGCGGGCGTAGCGTCGGGCAAACTTCAACGCGGCCTCGATCGCCTCGGCCCCGCTATTGCCGAAGAAAACCCGTGCGAAAGCGGGACTACTCGTGACGAGCAGCCGGGCCAGTTCGCCTGCGGGGGCGGTGTGGTAGAGATTTGAGACGTGAATGAGCTGGGCAGCCTGGGTGGCAATCGTCTGTGTAATTTCGGGGTCGCCGTAGCCCAAGGCATTCACGGCGATGCCACTCACATAATCAAGGTAGCGGCGACCTGCCGTGTCGAAGAGGTAAACACCCGCGCCGCGTTCGAGCACGAAGTCGGGCTTGACGTAGGTCTGGAGAAGATACTCGCGGTCGGTTTGCACGGCGTCAGCCCGGTGCTCCGCTGTCATAGAAAAATCCTTTACGCCCGGTTAACGTTTGGTTGAATCTTGGCCCGCCGAGATTATATCACCGCACCGCCGCCGCTGGTTGCAGCTTGCGAGCGCTGACCGCCGCCTACGGCAGTCGGCGGTCAGAACGCCACTGCGCACCACGGTTCAGCGGGTGGCAAGGGCTGGGCGTGCGCCCCGTAACCCCAGGGTTGGATAGACGACATTCATCAAGGCGGCGGCCTGTTGGAGCATTGTCGGGGCCTCGGCGGCGAAGGCGAGGAGCCGTCGGTGCAGCGCACTCTGTTCGTTGTAGGCCGCGCTGACTCGTGTCCACTTCGGCAGCACATCCTGCTCGATCCACGCCCAGCGCTCTGTCTCGTTGGTCACATTGCGTTGGTTCGTGATGACGGCCAAGGGGCCGACGTGGCCGGTAAACCACGGTTGGCCGACTAGTCCCACTGCGCCCTCGAAGTCGAGCCAAGCCCCCACCGAGGCGAGCACTCGACCAAAGGCGGAGGTGCGTGCGAAGAAGGGCGGCAGCACCTCCAGTTGTTCGTGGCGCAACAACGTGACTGAACCTTGGCGGATCAATGCGGCCCCAGTCTGATCGTCCCCAGCTTTACTCAGCCGATGGGCACCTTCGTCGAGCATACGGAAGCCTTCAAGCACACTGGCCTGCGTGCTATCACGGGCATTCGCCTCAATAGCCTTGATGCCTTCCGTCGCGTAGGCCAAGTGGGCCCAGCCGATGTCGGCAAAGATCGCATCATTCCCCTGCTTGATCAGCTCCAGATCATTCAGCAGCAAGGCGCGGGTAGCCGTGTCGTGAAGGGCGAGGGGGAGGTTCAGGGCGACGCCGAGGATCTGCCCGTACAGCGCCGTGCCGAAGTCGAGCAGGTTCTGCGCTTGGGGCGTCGTCTCGGCCACGATGCCATGCGGGGCGTTGAGCAACTCGACCAGTGCAAGGGCGACTCCCACTTGGTCAGAGGCAAACGCCGCCATGCCTGCCCACTGAAACAGCCACGGTTCTTGCAAATACCAGCGGGCGTAGTGGGCGGTAATCGCACGGTTGCGAGCAACAAAGCTGGTCGGGGGCGGCAGTTGGCGCTCGAGTTGCGCTTGCCACTCATCTCGTGTGGGCATAAGCCTCCTCATCCACTTGGTTTGCGGTACGCGAACATAATGGCACCGATTCGCTTATCAGGCAAGCAGCCCCGCTAAGCGGGCATGGCTACGTCAAAGTCGCTCGCCGTGGGGCTGAAAGCCCTCAGCTACGTGTACCAAGCCTGCTGAAGCAGGCTCAATAAGCCCGCGAAAGCGGGCTTCGTCCCCGTAGCCGGAGGCTTTAGGATGCTGTTGGCGTATCGCCCAACCCCATGGTTGAGCCGGGACTTCCGCCGCGTTCTGATGCATAGAAGGGCCGATCGTATTGGCGTTGGACTGGCATAACGGGGCTTCGCCAGCAGCATCCTTTAGCCTCCCGGCGCGTGACTTTGACGTAGCCCTACCTCACCCCTGAACATGTGTCAGTGTATGACACACTGCGTTCTGCTGTGGCAAATCTGCAATCTGAATCATGCCTATGCTACAATGCCCGCCAGTTTTCTACGCTGCACCACGGAGGAACGCATGGCCCCACTCACCTTTAAAGTCGCACCGAAAAGCAAAGTTCAGCTCGCGAAACTTGACCCGCGCTACGACGCCGACCTCGACCGCGCTAAGGCCGAAGCCGATTTTGTGAAGCTGACCGCCGAGCTTGATGAACTCCAAGAACTGCTCTTCGGCGCTGGCACCCACAGTCTGCTCATTGTGATGCAGGGCATGGACACCAGCGGCAAAGATGGCACCGTTCGCAAAGTCTTTAGCCAAGTCTCGCCTCTGGGCAGCTATGTCGTTTCGTTCAAGGTACCCACCGAGGACGAATTGGCCCACGATTTCCTCTGGCGTATTCACCAGCGTACTCCCGCCAAGGGGATGCTCGGTATCTTCAACCGTTCCCACTACGAAGATGTTTTGGTGGTGCGCGTCCACGACCTTGTCCCCGAAGCGGTTTGGCGCGAACGCTACCGCATCATCAATGCCTTTGAACACGGTTTGGTGCAGAGCAACACGATCATCCTCAAGTTCTACCTGCACCTCAGTAAGCAAGAGCAGGAGAAGCGCTTGCTTGAACGCGAGCAGGCCGCCACGAAGACGTGGAAGCTCGCGGCGGGCGATTGGCGCGAGCGCGAGTTCTGGGATGCTTATGTGGCGGCCTACGAGGAGATGCTCGAACAGTGCAGCCCCGCCGAGGCTCCCTGGCAGATTGTGCCTGCCGACCGCAAGTGGTACCGCAACTACGCCGTCGC
>CAIRDL010000991.1 GCA_903877345.1 uncultured Oscillochloris sp.
AGGCGACGGGCAGCCCGGTGTTCGCCCTGTTGATCTGTGAGGCCGCGAGTGGCGTGATTACCAACGCGGTTTTTGTGCAACAGGGCGAGTGGATTCCGCTGGATTTGGTGGGCCACAAGGTCATTGCGGGTTCGCTTAGCGACTGGATTCTGACCAACCGCGAGCCACTGCTCTTTCATGATTTGGCCGAGCAAACGGTGGAACTAGTGCGGCGCGGTATCACGCCGCACTCCGTCGTGCCTGCTCGCCCGATTCGCTCGTGGGCAGGAGTGCCCGTCGTCGCCCGCAACGGCGAGCTCATCGGGGTGCTTTCGATCCAAGACTATCGCCCCTATTGCTACGATAGCGGCATCATTGATCTGCTCAATCAAGTGGCAAGCCACATCAGCCTCGGCGTCCAAAAAGTGCGTCTCTTCCAAGAGCGCGAACGCCTGCTCATCGAAACCCAATCCCACGCCGAGGCTGCCGAGCGCCAGGCCCATCGCATTGCCTTAGTCCACCGCATCGCCTCGGTGCTGTCGGCGCGGCTCGATCAGCGAGAGATTCTCGACCTCGCCGCCCGTGAGTTGGTGCAACTCTTCTGGGCCGACCACACCGGCACCGTCATGCTCATTGATGAAGATCGGGGCTACCTCGCCGCCGAGTATCCCAACACGGGTAACATCGGGCGCGAACTTGATCTGCGTGACAACCCAGTGTTCAAGCAGATTATGGCGACGCGCCAGCCCGTCGTGATTACTGATTTTGACCATGACCCGCTGGCGCTCGCTTCCCGCAACCTCTGGCGGGCGATGGGCATTCAGTCGCTGGTGATCGTACCCCTGATCAGCCGCGACCACGTCTTTGGCTCTATTTCGCTCGACAGCTACAAAGGCCCGCTGATCTTCAGCGCCGATGAGTTAGAGCTGATGATGACCGTCGCCACCTCCATTGCCGCCGCGATTGAGAATGCCCGGCTTTTCGCCGCCGAGCAGGAACAGCGCCGCACCGCCGACACACTCCGCGAGATGGCCCGCGTGCTTAGTTCGACCTTTGACCCTGACGAGGTGCTGCGGCTCGTGCTGAATGAGTTGGGGCGGGTGATCAACTTCGACACCGCCTCGATTATGCTGTTGGACGGCACGCAACTGCGGATGGTCGCCTTTAAGGGGTGGCCCGCCGCCGCCGAACCGCGTGGCCTGAGCTTGCCCCTCGCCGGCAGTGCCGCCGGGGCGGTCGTCTATAGTCGTGAGCCACTGCTCTACGTACAAGGGCGCAGCGACGCACCCTGGATGCGCCTCCCCACGGCGGCCAACATCCGCTCGTGGTTGGGCGTGCCCCTCATCGCCCGTGGCCGCGTCCTCGGGGTGCTCAACATTGATTCGCGGATCGGCCACGACTGCCCCGAGCAGCCCATCGTGATGCCTGCCCGCATCTTCACGGAACGCGACGTTGAAGTGGCGCGCACGTTCGCCAACCACGCGGCCCTCGCGATTGAGAATGCACGTCTCTATAAAGAATCGGTGACACGGGTTGAGCAGGAAATGGAGATTGCCCGCCGGATCCAGTCGAACCTGTTCCCCCGCGAACTGCCCGCGATCAATGGGCTGGCCTTGGCCGCCTGTTGCTTGCCTGCCCGCGAGACCGGCGGCGATTTCTATGACCTAATTGAAATGGGCACCCGGCTCGGGGTGATTGTCGGTGATGTCAGCGGCAAGTCGCTGCCCGCCGCTATGCTCATGGCCGTCGCCCGCTCCATCACCCGCTCTGAAGTGCGTAACCACGAAACCCCGTGGGTGGTTCTCACCGAGACGAATCAGTGGCTGGTGGGCGATGTGCCGCGCAATAGCTTCGTTGCCCTAAGTTATGCCCTGGTAGACCCGCAACAGCGCCGCCTTATCTTGGCTTCTGGTGGGCAACTGGCCCCGCTGTTGCGCCGCGCCGATGGGACGACATGCTACATTGCAGCGCCTGAATGTCTGCCCCTTGGCCTGAGCCTCACGACGGAGTTTAGCGAGGTTGAGCTTGCGCTGAGTCCCGGCGACACCTTGGTCTTCTATACCGACGGCATTATTGAGAGCCACGACCAGAATCGCAAACTGTTCGGGTTCGAGCGCCTCGAACAGATCGTGCGTGATTGGGGCCATCTTACCCCAAACGCCTTAGTCAAACACATTCTCTCCGAGGTTCACGCCTTCAGCGAGGGCATGCCCACCCACGACGACATGACCCTGGTGGTGGCAAAGCTGGACTAAATGGCCCTCAGCGTGGTCTTCCCCGTCCTGCTCTGGCTCTTGCTGCTGCTCCCACTGTTCTGGCTCTTCGCCTGGGCAACATGGACGCCCAACCGCGTGCGTTTGGGGCGAAGGCGCTACCTCACCCTCCTTGGCGTGCGAAGCGTACTACTGGCGGCGCTCATCCTTGCGCTTGCCGGTGCTCAAGTGGTGCGAGCGGTTGATGATACGGCGGTCGTCTTCCTGATTGATGGCAGCGATTCGGTGGCCCCGGCGCAGCGCGAGCAAGCCCTGGCCTATGTGAATGCCGCGCTCGCCGCCGGACAGCCGAGCGACCGCGCCGCCGTCGTCCTCTTCGGCGCAGCGCCCGCCGTCGAACGTGCCGCCGCGCCACTCACGCCGCTGCACCACCTGACTTCCGTCGTTAGCACCAGTCGTACTGACCTTGCTGCCGCCGTGCAGTTGGGCCTCGCCCTGCTGCCCGCCGACGCCCAAAAGCGCATTGTGCTGCTCTCCGATGGGGCCGAGAACCAGGGCAGTGCGACGGCGGCGGCCCGTCTCGCGGCCCTGCGCGGCGTACCCATCACGGTCGTCCCCTTGCGCGCCGAGCGTGGCCCCGATGTGTTCATCGCCGCCGTTACGGCTCCCGGCAGCGCCCGCGCCGGGCAAACCATTCCCGTGGTCGTCAGGCTGGTGAGTGGGCAGGCTGGCCCTGCTGAAGTCGCGTTCTTCGCCGATGACCAACTGGTCACGACCCAGGCGGTCGCGCTGCCCGTTGGCACCACCGACCTAACGGTGCAGATTCCAGCGGGTGAACCGGGCTTCCGCCGCTTCACCGTCCGCGTCAGTGCGCCTGCC
>CAIRDL010000992.1 GCA_903877345.1 uncultured Oscillochloris sp.
CCTTGGACGCCCGCAAAGTGCCTTACGCCTATATTGATGGCTCAACCACCGACCGCCAGGGCGAGGTGGATCGCTTCCAGACCACGCCCGACCTCCCCTTCTTCCTGATCAGTCTCAAAGCCGGAGGCGTCGGCCTCAATCTGACTGCCGCCGACTATGTGATCCACGTTGACCCCTGGTGGAACCCCGCCGTCGAGGCCCAGGCGACCGACCGCGCCCATCGCATCGGGCAGACACGGCCCGTCTTTGTCTACAAGCTCATCGCTCGCGACAGCGTCGAAGAGAAGATTCTGCAACTCCAAGAACACAAGCGCGCCCTCGCCGCGCAAGTGATCAGCAGCGAAGGCGGCGTCTTCAAGACTTTGAGCCGCGACGATGTGGAGGCGCTGTTTACGTGAGGGATTGGGGATGGGGGATGGGGAATTGGGGGATGGGGGATGGGGTTGGGGTTGGGGGATGGACCACCCTTAACGAATCTGGGCGGAGCGAGGGCGTCTCGCCCTCGCAGTCGTGCGGAGGGCATAGGCTACGAACCACTACGGCTGCAAACGCCTGTGGTATTCTAAAGCCATGTCCAACCCATCTCCCCGGTGTAAACCGGAAGTCATGAGCCCCGCCGGTTACTGGCCGCAACTCCAAGCTGCAGTTGAGGCGGGCGCCGACGCGGTTTATTTTGGCCTCAAGCACTTCTCGGCCCGCGCTAAGGTCGGTTTTAGCTTGGAAGAATTGCCGGAAGTGCTGGCGACCCTGCACCGGCGCGGCGTTAAGGGCTACGTTGCCTTCAACACCCTCGTCTTCGACCACGAATTGGCGGAGGCGGCCCGTGTGGCTGCCGCTATCGCCGAGGCTGGAGCCGATGCCTATCTTGTGCAGGATGTCGGCATCGCTCGCTTGTTGCAGACCATCGCCCCCACCATTCCCATCCACGGCTCGACCCAGATGAGCATCACCAGTGCTGAAGGGGTTGCCTTGGCTCATCAGTTTGGGGTGAGCCGGGTCGTGCTGGCCCGCGAATTATCGCTTGCGGCGCTTGGGGCAATTCGGCAAGCGACGGCGGTTGAGCTGGAAGTGTTCGTCCACGGCGCGTTGTGCGTTGCCTACTCAGGGCAGTGCTTCTCGTCGGAGGCGTGGGGCGGGCGCAGTGCCAATCGCGGCCAGTGTGCCCAGGCGTGTCGCTTGCCCTACGCCCTTAGTGTAGATGGACACCACCAGCCCCTCGGTGATGCCCGGTATCTGTTGTCCCCCGGCGACCTCTACGCTTTACGCGAGGTGCCCGCCTTGGTGCGTCTCGGCGTTGATGCTTTGAAGATCGAAGGGCGCTACAAGGACGCAAACTATGTGGCGCTCACCACTGCCGCGTATCGGCAGGCGGTTGACGAAGCGTGGGCCGGGCTGCCGCTGAGCGTGACCCGCGAAGAGGAATTGCGCTTGGAGCAGGTCTACTCGCGAGGGCTGGGGGCTTATTTTCTGAACGGTACCGACCATCAGGCGTTGGTGCGCGGGCGGGCACCGCGTCATCGGGGCGTGCTGATGGGCCATGTGGTGCAGGTGCTGTCCAACGCGGTGTTGGTCGCGCATGCACCCACCGCCGCCAGTGCGCCGTTGAAACCGGGCGACGGCGTGGTCTTCGATGCCGCCACTTGGCGTAGCCCTGAGGAGCCGGAAGAGGGCGGGCGCGTCTACCATGTCACGCCGGTCGGCAGACTGCTTGAGCTTCAGTTTGGGTATGATGCAGTAGATTTGCGGCGTATCCGGGCCGGTGATTGGCTCTGGCGCACCCACGACCCCGCGCTGGAGCGCGTGGCCAAGCCCTTCACCCACCCCGGTGCGCCAGTGCGCCGACAAGCCCTGGCGGTGACGGTTACAGCCCACGAGGGTGCTGTCCTAACTAGCACTTGGACGCTGGTGGCACACCCGGCGCTGCACGTCACAGTGCGTTCGCCCGCGCCATTGGAGCGCGCCCAGAACCACGCCCTCAGCGAGGCTACGCTGCGCGAGCAACTGGGCCGATTGGGCACGACGCCGTACGCCCTCACGACCCTGGAGACCGACATCCAAGGCGCACCCTTCGCCCCAAGTGCGCTGCTCAACACCCTGCGACGCGAGGCGACCGACGCTCTGGCGCTGCTACAGAGCCAAGCGCGCCCCGTTCACGGCACCAGCCCCGACGTGGCGCTCGCGGCGGCGTTGGCGGGCAGCCTCCGCGCTACGGGGCCGCGTCTGGCGGCGCAATTGCACTTGTTGGTGCGTAGCCCCGCGCAACTTGAAGCGGCTCTGGCGGCGCGACCGGCCAGTCTCACCCTCGACTATCTGGATTTCTACGGACTGCGGCCCGCCATTGAGCGCGTGCAAGCG
>CAIRDL010000993.1 GCA_903877345.1 uncultured Oscillochloris sp.
AGTTGCAAGGGCTGGTCGCCCACATGCGTGAACCGCAACTCTTGCGCGGTCTGTGTGAACGGCCCGCTTTCACGGCGCTACGGGGTTTCCTCAAGGCGCGTAACGTTGACGATGTGCTGCTCGTGCCGTTGCTCGCCGGCCAACGCAGCCTCGGGCTGCTCTGTGTTGATGCTACCGGGCGCGAGGAGGGTTTTGGGCAAGCTGACCTCGAGTTGTCGAGTACGGTCGCCAGTCTGATCGTGCAGGTGATCGAAAACACACGGCTCTACCGGGTAGTGACTGACGAACGTTCGACCCTCGACGCCGTGCTGCGCGGGGCGACCGACCCCATTTTGTTGGTCGGCCCCGAGCGCGAGTTGCTGCTGGCAAACCGTGCCGCCGAGACGCTTTTCAACCTGCGGCTGAGCGAACGGCGCGGGCGACCGTTGCGGGCGGCACTTGATGCCGGAGCGTCGGCCCTGGCGCAGCTGATTCCACTGCTTGATCGCCAGCATCAGGACAATGGTGCCGCCGAGATTCAGTTGCCCAACGACATCACCTACAGCGTCAGTATTGCCCCCGTGCAGAGCAGCGATGATCAACCGTTGGGCAAAGTGACGGTGCTGCGCGACATCAGTCCGATCAAGCGGCTCGAACGCCAAGAGCGGGAACGCGAGCGCGCCGTCTTCCGCCGCTACGTCTCGCCCCAAGTGACCGAACAGTTGCTTAATGCGGGTGATGCGTTTGGCGAACCGACGGAGCGCGAGGTAGCGGTCATTTTCGCTGATATGCGTGGCTTCACCACCATCACCGAGCGCACCGACCCCCGGGTGCTGATCGAGCGCATCCTAAACCGCTATTTCACCGCAATGACCGAAGCGCTCTACGCCCACGACGGCACGATTGACAAGTTCTTGGGCGATGGCATCATCGGGGTTTTTGGTTCGCCCTTAGCGCATACCGACGACCCGCAGCGCGCCCTGGCCGCCGCCGTCGAGATGCAGCGCCGCTTCGCTGTGTTGGCCGCGACGTGGCAGACAGAACTCGGTTACGCGATTGGCATGGGCATCGGCGTGAGTTACGGGCGGGCGGTCATTGGCAACATCGGCTCGGCCCAACGCCAAGACTACACGCTCATCGGCGATGTGGTGAACACCGCCTCGCGCCTATCGGGCCTCGCGCAGGGCGGCCAAGTGATTCTTTCCCATCACCTCGTTGACGCCTTGCCTGCCACGTATACATCACCCTGGCCCGTCACGCTCATTGGCCCGGTTGAACTGAAAGGCAAGCAGAAGCCGCATCTGATCTACGAAGTTGGCTGCGTAATCGCTTGACACTCCGCTCAAACATGCCGCAAGCAGCCCGCTTTCTTGACAATAAGCTGTAAAATCTTTATCATGCGCCCAAGCCGAAGGCCGAACCAAACTTAAAACTGACCGCGCCCAAAGGACTCTTTCTATGACCTGCGGAGCCCGCCCCCACGTATTGAGGCGCAGCCCCGCCGCTTGGCTGCTGCTGTTGTTGACTGTCGGCTTGGTTGGCTGTAGTGGTCGCCAAGTCGTCCTGACCGGCACGATTACCGATGCGTACACGGGTGCGCCGGTGCCCCAAGCAAGTGTCGCGGTCGGTAGCACGACCATCACCACCGACGCTAACGGGGTTTTTAGCACGCCACGTTGGCAGAAGACCGACACCCTGGCGGTAAGCGCACCGAACTACGAGGCGTTTAGTCTGCCCCTGGCGAGCCGCCCCGAGGTGGCAGCCAACGATGCGCTGACCATCACCCTCGACACGCGCCTGCGTCCGAACAGCATTGCGGGCCTGATCAGCGACACGTACACGGGCAAACCCGTGCCGAGTGCGCAAATCGTCGCCACCTTCGCCCTCACCAGCACGCTCAGTGTCGCCACGGATGCCGAGGGTCGCTACAGCCTCGGTGGCTTGCCCGAACAGTTCGCCCTGCGCGTAGATGCCCCCGGCTACGCTGCGGTCGAGCAGACGGTGAACCGCGCCACAAGTCTTGACTTGCGTTTGCGCCCCAATGTACTGATCGGCAAGGTCACCGACCGCTTCAGCGGGCAGGGTGTGGCAGGGGCCAAAGTGACGGTCGGCAGCGCCTCGGCCCTGACTGGTGCAGACGGAAGCTACCGCGTCGAGGCGATTCCCACCGAGGCCGTCACCGTCGCCATCACTGCCGACGGCTACGCCATCCTCGAGCAGGAACTTGGGCCACGGGCCAACCTTGACGCCGTACTGCGGCCCGACACGCTCAAAGCGCGCTTGCTTGACCACGCCAATGGTGCGCCCATCCCCAATGCGGCGATTATCGCCACTACGACCTTCCCCGGTACCGATGTGGCCTTCACGCGCATCGTCAGTAGCACTGATGGTGCTTTTACCCTCAAGGGTATGCCGGAGCAGGGCTACCTCCAGATTATCGCCCCCGGCTACGCCAAAGCGGTGCTCCCGATTAAGCCTGGTGGCGTGCCGAGCGAGATTACGCTGGATCGCTTCCGCGTCAAGGCGCTCTACCTCACGGCGGCGATGGCGAGTTCCTCCAGTGCGCTTGGTGAGTATATTGATCTAATCAAACAGACGGAACTGAATGCGCTGGTCATTGATCTGAAGAGCGATCTGCGTGATGATCTGGGCACCGTTTACTACGACTCGCAGGTGCCACTGGTTCGTGAGTTGCGTCTCTCCCGGCCCAACATTGACATGCCTGCCTTGCTCAAGCGACTCAAAGCCGAGGGCATCTACACCATCGGGCGCGTTCAACTCTTCTCACACGATAATGTGCTTTCAGACGCCCGCCCCGACTGGTCAATCAAACTGCGAGCGACCGGCGAGGTTTATGCCGATTACCCTGGCCCCGGTATTCGCTACGCGTATCTTGACCCGACGAACCACAATGTTTGGGACTACAATATCCAACTTGGGGTTGAGGCGGCGCAGCTTGGCTTTGACGAGATTAATTTCGACTACATCCGCTTCCCCGATTGGTATACCAGCAAGGCCACTTTCGCCGAAACCTTGCTCTTCTCCGAACCGATTGACCCGGTAACGAACCCTGACCGCATGTTTGCGGTGCTGACCGAGTTTATGGCCGAGGCGCACCGGGCGATCAATGGGGCCGGGGCCAAGATGTCCATTGACATTTTTGGGCGGGTGGTGCGCGGGAAATCGCTGACCATCGCGCAGGACATCAAAGGCATGGGTGCGTTTACTGACTATATCGCCCCGATGCCCTACCCATCCCTTTGGGGTCCCGGCGACTTTGGCCTCGCCTCGCCCGTGGAAGAGCCCTTCAAGGTGATTGATGCGACCAGTCTGGCCGGGATCGAACAGATTCGGGGCCAGTACGCCCATCTGCGTTTTTGGCTGCAAGATCATACTGACCCTTGGGCCTACAAAGTCGTCAAGTACGGCCCTGTCGAGGTGCGTGCCCAGATTGATGCCGCCGAGCAGTACCCGGAGATTGACGGTTGGATGCTCTACGATTCGGCCAATGCCTACAAGGGTGCATTCGGTGGGGCTGCTCACCCTACGCCATAGGACATTATGCGTAACCGCCTCCTCGTCCTGCTCACGGGCCTTGCGCTGGTTGTGGCGAACCTCGCCGTGCGCCCAGTTGTGGCGCAACCGCAAGGCCCCCAGGCTCGCGTCGGCACTTGGACGCTTACTACGGTGGCTGATTGGGAAGCGGGCGGGGGCGGCGGGTTGCTCGTCACCAATAACGCCGGGGGTGAGCTGCGCCTCGCCGAGGGGCAGGCCAGTGGCACTTTTATCTCGGCCCCCTTCCAAACTGATTTTCCCGCCAACGCCGCCGGGGCTATCTGGCAAGCCGGGGTGTTGCCGGGGACGCAGTTGCACCTCGAACTGCGCGCCCGGGCCACGCCACCCGCGACTGACCCAGAAAATGGCTGGAGTCCCTGGCAGCCCCTTGAGGCGGGTGATGCGCGTGCAGTAGCGTCGGCAAACGCGGGTGCCTTTGCCACCCCGGATGTCGTGGCCCTGCCCAGCGCCAGCCAGTACCTCCAGGTGCGCGCCAACTTCACCAGTAGCGTTGCCCGCGCCTCGGCCACCCTTGAGGCCGTCACGATTACCTACCTACGCACCACTACAGACACACCTGTTTTCGCCACTGGTTTGCCCCGGAGTCCGTTGCTGTTTGGCGCAGCCACGCTCACCCCGCGCCCCGCCGTGATCGCCCGCGCCGACTGGACGGGTCGCTTGGTGGCGGCGCAGCCTGAGCGCCGCGACCCGCAGGGCGTGATTATTCACCAAGTTGATGCGGCAGTCACGGCTTCGACCAGCCTTGATTTTGTGCGCGCCCTCGTCACCTACCAGACCGACACGCTCGGTTGGGAAGACATGAGCTACCACTATCTGATTGACCCTGAAGGCAATCTGTTTGAAGGGCGCTTGGGCGGGCCGAGTTCGGCGGTGGGGCGGATGAGCGGCGAGGATACCGTCGTCCACATCGCCCTGATCGTGGCCCACGATACCCCGCCCAGCCCGACGGCGCAGGGCATTTTGGTCAACCTGCTCGCTTGGCTCGGCGAAGCGTACCATTTCAGCCCGACGGGCGAACACAGCTTGGTGGTTGGGGACGAGCGGGTGATCCGCCCGAACCTTGCAGGGCACAACGAGGTCGCGCCCACCGCCGTTGACCCCTACCCGCCGGTGCGCGCCTTGGTACCGCAACTCCGCACTATGGCCGACCAATCTACGGTGCGGGCGCGCTGGTACTTCGCCGAAGGCAACGTCGCCGATTACAGCCAGCGGCTGGCTTTTTTTAACCCCACAACAACCCAAACCGACGCTCGCGTTACCTTGGTACGCCCCGGCGAAGCGCCGGTGACACGCATCGTCAGTGTGCCGCCGCAGGCGCGTGCCGATCTGACGGTGAATGATTTGGTGCAGGATGCGGCGGCGCTACCTGCGATTGTCGAGTCAAGCGCGCCCATCCTTGCCGAACGCAGCATGAGTCTCAACACCGACATGGATGGTGGCCCCGGCATCGCCGACCTCTCGCGGGTCTGGTATTTTGCCGAAGGCTCGACCCGCGACGGTAGCCGCACCTATCTGATTCTTTTCAACCCCAACCCGACCACCGTGCAGGCAAGCGTGACCTACATGCGCCGCGACGGGGTTAATTTTGCTCAGACGGTGCAAATCGCCGGTCAGGCGCGGCTCGTGATTGCGGTGAACGACATCACGCAGCCCGACGGCAGCGTGCCCCTGGCAGCGGCTGATTTCGGCGTCCAAGTGATCGCCAGCCAGCCTCTCGCCGTTGAACGCACGATGCGCTTTGGGCCGAAGCTGGCGGGGTTGCACACCGGGCGCGGCATCACCACGCTGGGGCGCGCTTGGCACTTCGCCGAAGGCACCACCGAGGGCGATTTCCACTATCGGCTGCTGGTGCTGAACCCCAACGGCCACCCCGTTAGCACCGAGGCGACCTTCCTGCGCCCCGACGGGCAGACCGAAGTGCGGCGCTACGCGGTACCGCCTCGGTCGCAGCTTGCGATTGATGTGAATGAAATCGTGCCGGGGATGGGCGTTAGCGCGATTGTCACCGCCGACAGCCCCATCGCGGTCGAGCGTTCGCTGACTTTCAATGGCGGCGCGGCAGGGACGGTCGGTGCAGGGGCGCAAGCACCGAGTCTGCGCTGGGCTTTTGTGGATGGCCGCACCAGCGACGCGACCTACTACCTCTGCGTAAGTAACCCCGGCGAACTCAAGGCCCGCGTCAGTGTGAAATTCAGCTTTGGCGGCGGCGGCATTGGCACCCAGAGTTTCGACGTACCTGCCGGTGCGCGCTACACCCTGGCGGTCCACGAGTTCTACCCCAACGAGGCGAGCGTGGCAGCGATGGTGCAAAGCAGCCAACCGATCATTGCCGAACGCTCAGTCTATCCCGGTGGCGGTCGGCGGGGTGGCGCAACGACCTTGGGCATTGCGCTGCCGTAGCTTGCACGCTCCCACGGCGACGGCGGCGGCGATGAGGGCGCACGGTCGTTGGGCAGTCGCGCTGCCCATCAAGCAAGTCGTTTAGCGCAATCCTAACAAGGTTGTGCTTTTGCCTATATAGAAGGAGCCTGAGTACCCATGATTAACCCTGCTTACGTCGATCTGTTGACAACCACTGCCCTTGCCCAGATTGCGACGATTGGCCCCCACGGTGAACCTCAGGTAACGCCGGTCTGGTTCGACTGGGATGGTACCCACGTTCGCTTCAGCCAGACCACAACGCGCCAAAAGTATCGCAACCTCAAGCGCGAACCACGGATCGCGCTCGCCATCGTTGATCCGAACAACCCGTACCGCTATCTGGAGATTCGCGGGCATGTGGTCAGCATCGAGCCAGACGAGAATCTCGCTTTTATTGACCACATGGCGCAAAAGTATCTTGGCCAAGACCGCTACCCCTGGCATAACCCCGCTGATCAGCGCGTCGTGATCACGGTGCTGCCTGAGCACACCACCCAGATGGGCAGCTAAGGCAAGACCGTAGAGACGCAAGATCTTGCGTCTCTACCCCTTCGGGGCCATGCGGCCCTCCGCCGAAGGTTCACCGCAAACTAGAAAGCAAAGCCCCCTCGCGCTGGTAAAGAGCGCAAGGGGGCTTTGCTTTAACGGGGTGCGACGCAGGGGTTGGGCTAGGTGCGCCATTTACGACAGATGACTGTCGTGCCGACGCCTTCCTGCGAGCGGATGTTAAACTCATCCATCAGACGTTTGGCTCCGGGCAGGCCCATGCCCATGCCGCGTGAAGTGCTGTAGCCATCTTGCATCACCAAATCAATATTCGTAATACCGGGGCCTTGATCTTCG
>CAIRDL010000994.1 GCA_903877345.1 uncultured Oscillochloris sp.
GAGGCGTGGTTCCCGGAGCGCCCCTACTTCAATTCCGCCAACTTCGGCCACGCGCTTGAGGCGTACCACGAGCAGCGCGCCGCGTGTTGGAAGGAACTTGAGCAGTACGATGCGCTCGTCATCGTTGGTGGCAGCGGCCCGCTGATTGACATGTGCAACAACATCAGGCTGCACGATGTCATTCTCGGCTTCCTGGCCCAAGATAAGCTGATCGCCGCCGAGTGCTACGGCGTTACTTGTCTGGCCTTCGCCCGCGATTTCACCGACCGCAAGAGCATCATCTGGGGCAAGCACGTCACCGGCCACGCGATTGAGTATGACTGGCACGACGGCACGGGCGTGCTGGGGATTGACCACAATTTCAAGTGGGCTTTCTATCCCCTGGAGTTCATTCTGCGTGATGCGACCGGCCCCGCAGGACAGTTCCACGGCGGCGTCGGTCACGGCATCTCGACCATCCTCGATTATCCCTTCCTCACGGGTCGCTCCACCCAGGACTCGGGCCTCGTTGGGCAACTCATGGTGAAGGTGCTTGAGCAGGGCTTGCGCCGCTACGGGTGGTAACGAAAGCCGTGAGCCGAGGCGTGCGGGGGCATTGTCTGCCTCCGCCTGCCTCCGCCTTGTTCCAAGGGGCGTAGCGTATGCAGAAGCGCACCGGCAACCAAGCGATTCTTGAGCAGTTGCTCGCCGATGGCATGACTTATATGTTCGGCAACCCCGGCACGGTCGAGCAGGGGTTTCTTGATGCCCTCGCGGACTATCCGCAGTTGAAGTACATCCTCGCCCTGCAAGAGTCGGTGGCTGTCCTCGCCGCCGACGGTTACGCACGGGCCACTCAGCGACCGACCCTCGTGCAGATGCACAGCGCACCCGGCCTCGGCAACGCCATTGGGGCGCTCTATCAGGCCAAGCGCGGCCATGCGCCGCTGGTCGTCATTGGCGGTGACGCCGGGCTGCGCTACATGAACACCGAGGCGCAGATGTACGGCGACTTGGTGGCGCTTGCCGAGCCGGTCACCAAGTGGTCTACGATGGTGCTTGACCCGGCCAATCTGTTGCGGGTGCTGCGGCGGGCGATCAAGATCGCCGCCACACCGCCAATGGGGCCGGTTTACGTCTGTTTGCCCGCTGATGTGCTGGATGCGCCCGCCAGCGAACCCGTTTTCCCGACGCTAATTCCTTCCACGCGGGTCGCGCCGCCCTCCGAAACGGTCACTGCGTTAGCGCAACTCCTGGCAGCAGCCCAGACGCCGATGATCTTTGTCGGTGACGGTGTGGCTTACGCTGGGGCGCAGGCCGAACTGACCCGCGTTGCCGAGTTGCTTGGCGCAGAGGTCTGGGAGGCTGACTCGGGCGAGGTGAACATGGCCTACGATCACCCGCTCTACCAGGGCATGACCGGCCACATGTTCGGTTTCGCCAGCAAGCCCATTATGCAGAAGGGCGATGTCAACCTCATCTGCGGCACCTACATTCTCCCCGAAGTCTTCCCCGAATTGGGTTCGATTTTCGCCGCAGGCGCGAAAAACATCCACATTGACCTTGACGCTGGGGCGATTGCGAAGAACCACCCGGTGGACTTCGGCATCGTCGCTGATCCCAAGCTGACCTTGGCGCGCTTAGCGGAGGCGCTTGAGGCAACGCTGACTGGCACACAACGGGAGACCGCCCAGGCCCGTACTGCCGCCATTGGGCAGGCCAAAGCGGAGAAGCGCGCCAAGCTGCTTGAGGCTGACCACGCCGCCCGTGACGCAACGCCGCTCAAGATGAGCCGCTTCATGGAGGAGTTGGTCGCCAGTCTGCCCAAAGACGACGTGATTATTTTTGATGAGGCGCTGACCTCTTCGCCTGCCGTGGTGCGTTATTGGCCGCCGCAGCGCACAGGCGACTATTTCCTCACCCGTGGAGGCTCGCTGGGCATCGGTTTTCCTGGTGCCATCGGGGCCAAGCTCGCCAACCCCGACAAGACCGTGATCGGCTTCAGTGGCGATGGCGGCTCGATGTACACCATCCAGGCGCTCTGGACTGCCGCCCGGCACAATATCGCCGCCAAGTTTGTCGTCTGCAACAACACGTCCTACCGGCTGCTCCAGCTCAACATTGACCAATACTGGAAAGATCAGGGGCTTGCGAAACACGACTTCCCGCTGAGCTTTGACCTTTCAAGCCCGCCGTTGCGTTTCGTGGAAATCGCTCACGGCTTGGGAGTGCAAGGCGTGCGGGTCGAAAAACCCTGGGAAGTCGCGGGGGCCGTTCAGCAGATGCTCGCCCACCCCGGCCCCTTCTTGGTCGAGCTTGCCCTAGAGGGCGATGTCCACCCGGAGCGTATTGGGGCCACCTGCGGCCAGTAAGGGATTAGGGGATGGGGGATGGGGGATGGGCGATAGGCTAACCCCCAACGCCCATTCCCCGACTCCCAACTCCCATCCCCCAACGCCCATCCCCCAAACAGAAGGAACTCATGCCATGAGCAACCAGAGTCCGCTGACTGAGGCTGAGATCCGGCGCTTTGTCGCCGCGTGGTACCAAGCGCTCGACTTCCATGTACCCATCGCAGACGCCTACGCCCTCCTCTCCGCCACCAGCCTGAACATGCAATTCCCCGACGGCGACATCCGCGATTTCGCCTCCTTCAAGCAGTGGTACGACCGCGTCACCAATCTTTTCTTTGACGAAAACCACTACGTCCAGCAGGTCGAAATCTCCCAGCTTGAAGCCGAGACCGCCACACTCGACATCATCGTGGGTTGGCAGGCGAGCGTGTGGGAAGCACCTGCCGCCAAGAGCAAGCGCGTCTCGATGGATGCAACCCAGCGCTGGACGATCCGCCGTTCAGACCGGAACGCCTTTGGCCTCGTGATCGAGACCTACAACGCCACCGTCGAGCCCTTCAAGTATGCGCCGGGTTTTGCGCGATTGTAAGCTCTCTGTACGGTTTGTAGTAGGGGCTTTAGCCGCGTTAGAGCGCCCCGAGTACGGGGCTAAAGCCCCTACTACGAATTTGACCTGAAACCTGAAACCCGGCACCTGAAACCTTTTAAGGAACCCAACCTCACATGAGCAACCTCGAGACTCTCCAGAAATATTACGAGCACGCCAACGCCGGCGCTTGGGATGCCTGGTGCGACCTCTTTACTGATGACCAGGAGATGGACGAGCAGTTGGCGGGGCACATTTCGGGCCTGCCCACGCTCCGCAGCATCATGTCCGGCATGGGCAAGTCCTACGCCAAGTTCCAGAACGTGCCCAAGACGCTCTTCGTGAGCGGCGACGAAGGGGCCGCCGTCTCGCACATTTCGGCCCTCGCCGCGAAATACCCCGACGAGGCGATTGAGGCCGAGGTGATGAACTACTTCAAGTTCCGCGACGGCAAGATCGCCTATATGGCGAATTTCCACGACTCGAAGCCGTTTGCGCCATTCCTGCGCCAGATCAGCGAAGGGTAAGCCCGAATGACCCGTGACCCGTGACCCTTGACCCATGACTTTCCCATGAGCTGGACCGATATATTTCCCGTGCTGGATGATGAGATGCTGGACCGCTACCGCGCCGGAGTGACGGACGGGGAGCGGGAGGAGTTTGAGGAGTGGCTGGGAGTGGAAGAGGTGCGCAGGGCGCGAGACAGAAGACCGCTCCGCTCCCAGACAGAAGACAGAAGACAAGAGGAAGAAGCGGCTTATTCCGGCGCTCCCCATAGGCACGATCCAAACTGCTCATGTGGAGCCCATGGCGAAGCGAATTCCAGTCTTCTGTCTTCTGTCTCCA
>CAIRDL010000995.1 GCA_903877345.1 uncultured Oscillochloris sp.
GCCCGCTTCGATGGAAGAGAGGTCGAGGATGTCGTTGATCAGGGCCAACAAATGGCGGCCACTGGTCTCGATGCCGTGCACTGCCCCCATTTGGCGGGGCGTAAGGGTGCCGTACAGTTCTTCTTGGAGCAACTCGGCGCGGCCGAGAATCGCATTGAGCGGCGTACGCAGTTCGTGGCTTATCGTAGCGAGAAACTCATCTTTGAGCCGACTGGCGCGGGCAAGAGCCTCGTTCGCCCGACGCAGATCGGTCGTGCGTTCCGTCACCCGTTGCTCCAGGGTTTCGTTGAGTTGCCGGAGCGCGGTTTCGGCCTGCTTCCGCTCGGTGATGTCCTGCACAAACCCATACAAGGTTGGCTGCCCACTGATTGGGTCAATACGCTGCGAAAGGGTCAGAATGGCGTCGAAGATCGCGCCATGCTTGCGCCGATAGCGATTCTCATAGACCCGCCAGCGCTCTTGCACCTGATCGACTTCGCTAAGCAGTTGCGGGCGGCGGACGGGATCTTCGTAGAGCGCCTGCGCGATAGTAGTCTGATTGACCGTCGTGAGCAGTTCCTCCGGGGAGGCATAGTCCAGCATGGCAGCAAGGGCCGGGTTCACGTAGATGAAATGACCTTCGGGAGTTGACTGGAACATGCCAATCGGGACGTGTTCGAGGAGACTGCGCATCCGTTGTTCGCTCTCGCGCAACGCGGCTTCGGTCTGTTTGCGCTCGGTGATGTCATAGTTCACGCCGATCATGCGGAGCGGCGTGCCTTCGGCGTCCCAAACCACCTCGCCCAACGCCTTCAAAATACGGATGGAGCCATCGGGCCACACCACGCGGAACTCGGTGTCATAGGGGCATTCGCCGCGCCGCGCTTGGGCGGAAATGACATTATTGGCGGCACGGTCGTCGGGATGCAGGCCCTGCAACCACGTTTCGTAGGCACCTCCAAAAGCTTCACGCGGCACCCCGTAAAGCTCATACATACGGTCGTCCCAGACCAGTTCGTTCTGCTGAATATCCCAATCCCACACCCCCATATGGGCGGCGCGGGTCGCCAGATTGAGGCGTTCAGCCAACCGGTTGAGCGGCGAATCAGCGGGTGCATGCTCCGTCTGCTGCTCACGGCTCCGCAAAGTTGCAAGTGCGCGTTCAGCCTCGGCTAGGCGTGCTTGCAAGGCTTCATTCGCCCTGACCAATTCAGCGTAGGTTGGGGAAAGAATCAGCATCACGAACCTCATCAGACTGGCGTTGTCCTTATGTTGGCATAGTATACACGTCTGTGCGGCGGAAGTGCGGGAGGGGGCAAGGGCTGATGCAAAGTCCTGTTGTCGCGCCATCCCTCACCCCCCAGCCCTCTCCCGCAAGCGGGAGGGGGGAGCCGAACGCATACTGCTGCGGAATCTTCCCTCTCCCGCAAGCGGGAGAGGGGCAAGGGGTGAGGGGCAAAAAGCGACTTTGCATCAGCCCTGTGGCCCAAACCACCGTGCTTGCATCGCACTTCAGACCGTGGTAAGATCCGCGTATCTTCAGGGCCGAGCATAAGGCCAGTTTCTGTCTCGCACGTTCGGCCATAAGCGCCGAGAAAGGCCGGCTATGATACGTGTTGTAGTAGACAGCATCCGTGTCAGCCTACTGACCCAACATCGGGTGGTGGTGCTGCGCGAGACAGACAGTAAGCGCTATTTGCCCATCTGGATTGGCCCTTTTGAGGCTGATGCGATTGCGATGGCGATCCAGGGTCACGAGCCCCAACGCCCGATGACTCACGATCTGCTGAAGGCACTGATCAGCGCGTTGGGTGGCCAAATCAGCCACATTTTCGTCAGCGCTATTCAAGAAAATACGTTCTTTGCGCGGATTGTGATTGATCAGCGCGGGCGCATGATCGAGGTTGACGCTCGCCCCAGTGATGCGATTGCCCTCGCCGTTCGCACCGAGATTCCGATCTTCGTGAAGGCCCAAGTGCTCGACCAGGCTGGCGTTCTGTTCGATGAGGAGGAGCAACCCACCGCCGTTGAGCCTCCGACCAGTGAACCTACAACCGGAAGTTCATCCGAACCTGAACTCAACGACGATTCGATGTCAATCTTTCGCAACTTTATCAATACGCTTAATCTTGATGACCCGCCCAAGGGTGGGTCGGAGAAGTCTTCTTAGGCAGATTTTAGATTGCAACTTTGCCGCAACAGAACGCGGTGCATCTGCCCAGACGGTTAAGCTGGATTGAAGCATGTCTTAGACTGATTTTCAGGGTGAAAGTAGATACGAACTGTGTCTAACCGAAGGGGTGCTTGCCGGGAGTCTAAACTCCCGCAAGCACCCCTGTTGGTTACACGCCACCCGTGCGAATGTCCGGCAAACCTATGATCCAGGCTAAGGGTTTGCCGTTCGCTTCTTTCTATACCA
>CAIRDL010000996.1 GCA_903877345.1 uncultured Oscillochloris sp.
ACCTCTCGCGCATTGAGGCCGGGTTTCTCCAGCTTGAACCGAGCATCGTTTTCCTCACCACTGTGGTTGAAACCGCTCGCTTGGCGGTGCAGAGCCATATCGCCACCAAGGGCCAGCACTTTGCGGTCACGCTTGAGCCGGAGTTGCCGCCGCTCTGGGCGGATCGGGTGCGGGTGGTGCAACTGCTGACCAACCTGCTCAGTAATGCGAATAAGTACACGCCGCCGGGGGGCAAGATCACCGTTGGGGCGCGTCAGCTTGATGCGGCAACCGTTGAGGTGTCGGTCAGTGATACGGGGATTGGGATTCACGCCGAGGATCAGCCGCATATCTTCGAGCGGTTTTTTCGGGCGAATAACCCGTTGGCGCGGAGCGAGCGCGGCACGGGACTCGGCTTGCATATTACGCGCTTGCTCGTCGAGGCCCACGGTGGCAAGATCACATTCACCAGCCAACTTGGGGTGGGAACCACCTTTACGTTCACGCTTCCCTTAGAGCAGCAGCGCGACTTCGCCCGCCCGCAACTAGGGCCACACGCAGCGCTTGTCCAGGATGACTGAGTAGTCCGTAAAGTAAGTCTTCTGGTACAAGTGCTGGCTGCGCCACGCTCAGCTAGCGTCCGTTGGCTGAGCATGGCGCAGCCAGCGTCCGTTGGCTGAGCATGGCGCAGCTAGCGTCCGTTGGCTGAGCATGGCGCAGCCAATGGACGTGATAGGGAAATACAGGGAAACTTACTTTACGGACTACTGAGGTTTGCCCATGGCCGTCAAGTTTTCTGCCGCCTTCTACACGCTACCCTTGATCATTGCGGCAATGGTCGCCGCCGGCCTTGCTGCGTGGGCACTCTACTACCGCACGCGCAGCGCCTACAGCTTCGCCGCGATGATGGGTGCCATTTGTTGGTGGCTGTGCGCGTACACGCTCGAACTGACCAGTAGCCAACTCGCCGACGCGGTGATCTGGGGGAAACTTGAGTATTTGTCCATCACCACCCTCCCACCCCTGTGGCTGCTCTTTGCGCTCCAGTACAGTGGCTACGAACGCCCCTTCGGCCTCCCCGCCCGCCTCGGTCTGACCGTCATCCCGACGTTAACCTTGCTGTTGGTTGGAACCACCGAGTTGCACCATTTAGTTTGGACACGGATGACCCTGGGGTCCAACGGTGCGGTGCAGATGCTGGTCATTGACCACGGGCCGTGGTTTTGGGTGCATACGCTCTACTCCTACGGGCTGATCCTGGCCGGGTGCAGCCTCTTGGTGCGAACTGCCTGGCGGAGCGTGGCGCTCTATCGGGCGCAAGCCGTAGTCTTGATGGTTGGGGCCTTGACGCCCGTGGTTGGCAATCTCATCTATCTGCTCAACCTTGGCCCGCTCCAGAATCTTGACCTGACCCCGTTCCTCTTCACGGTCACGGGGGTCTGTCTGGCCTGGGGCATTTACCGCACGCAACTGTTGGCCGTGGTACCAGTCGCCCGCAACCAAGTGATTGAGCATATGGGCGACGGGGTGATTGTGCTCGATACCCGTGGCTATGTCGCCGATCTCAACCCGGCGGGGCGGCGGCTGCTTGGCGCACGGGCGCTAGTTGGCCGACCTTTTGGCGGCCTCAATGGCAGTACCGGGCCAACCCCAGACTTCT
>CAIRDL010000997.1 GCA_903877345.1 uncultured Oscillochloris sp.
CAAGCGGCTTGCGACTCCTACGACGAGATTTTGCCACAGAAGCGCACAGAAAGACAGTTTTCTGGCACTACCGCAAAAGGCACGCGGTCACGCTGAGCGCAGCGAAGCGTCCCGGTCGGGATTCTCGCTGCGCTCAGCATGACAAGACGCCTCACCGCGTTACTTTTGCGGTAGTGCGTTTTCTGTGTTCTTCTGTGCCTTTCTGTGGCCGCAGGAAGAGAAGAAGTCTCATTGTAGAACTAGCCTCGTCACCCCCCATCCGCGCCAAGTGTCCGTTCCCCTTCGCCTCCAGTTCCGCCACACGGCTAGACATCTGCGGCAGCGGAGTCGCATAACGCTCGGCCAACTCCTTCACGCGCTGGGTAAGGGTCTGACTGATGCGCTCCATCTCACCGTGAATGGCGGTGCCGAGAGCGGCAAGCCCCCGCCGTTGCGCGGTTGGCTCGCCGTGCCGCTCATTGATGGTGGAGATTGAGCCGCACCTGGTCTATGGTGGGACGTGGCTCATGGGTGTGCTGACGCTGCGAGGCGCACCTCACGAACCGGAGGTAGTCCCCAAACGGTAACGCCCCCTTTTTTAGCGAGGGTATTGATGTAAAGCCCCGTGTTATATTGCAAATTCGTAATCTATTTTTGCTTGACAATGCCTCTGATCATCTGTACTATGGGTTATAGCCGCGTTCGACCTCAACCTCCCTTGCCTCAACCCCGCTCAATCTCAACCCTGCTCAATCTCAGCCCCGTTCAACCTCAACCTCATCGGTGCTTGGGCCTTTGTGACCCATCTGGGCGCGGATGATTCGCGTCAGTGGCTTGCGCAAAACCCATTAGCCTGATGGATCAATTGTTGCTAGTGCTGGTGTAAGCTTTACCCCAGTGCGTTACTGCATTCCTACCAAACCCCTAGTTAAGCTGCAACCCCATAGAACGCTCGCACTGGCGCGGCGTTCGCAGAGGATCTTAGGTATGAACATTACTATCTCGAGTAACGATGCGATGTACGCTAAGTTGACCTGCTTTCTGTTGGAGGATGCAGGCAATGAGGTGACGATGGCAACCGAGGATCAGACGATTTGGCTTCAACTGCAACGGGGCAAGGTTGATCTGATCCTGCTTGACGAGGATTTTGGCGGGGCCAAGGGCGGTGAGATCTGTAACGAGATTCGTTCCCAGTATCATACGCCGATCATTTATATGATGGAACCTGGGCCGATGGCCGAGCGGGTGCGGGTGCTGAAGCTTGGCGCTGATGATGTGGTGCTGAAACCGTACAATCCCTACGAGTTGCTGGCCCGCATTGAGGCGGTGATGCGCCGCTATGGTGACGATTCTTTGCGGATCTACATGACGTACCATCCGCTCAATGTGGGGCCGTTGCGCCTCGATCCGGTGCAGCGCCGCGTGGTGGTCAATGGGAGCCGTGAAGAAACGCTGACCGAGCGCGAGTTCCAACTCCTTTACTACCTTGTCCAGAATGCTAGTTGTATCCTCAGCTCGCGGCAGTTGCTCCAGCAAGTTTGGGGCGTGGAGGACGTGGCGGAGAGCAACCTCGTCCCTGTCTACATCGGGCGGTTGCGCCGCAAGATCGAACACGATCCGCTGAAGCCAAACCATATCGTGCGGGTGCGTGACATGGGGTATAGCTTCCGCCCATGACGGCAAGGTTTCAGAGGTCGGGTTTCAGGTTGCAGGTCGAGCGCAGTGGAACGCGCTACGAAGGGCAAAACTGTAAATAGCCACGAACCTGCTCTCAGGCATGTTTCAAATCGGCTTGACAGTTTGGGCCTCGCGCCGCTAGTGGCTCGCCACGGTGGTTTTGCAGGATGTAGGGGTGGCTCGCGAGCCGCCCCTACGGAACTGGCTTCGACAAGCTCAGCCAGCGAGAACGCTGCCTGGGCTTGTCGAAGCCAGCACCCAGTTTCCAGTTCGTCGCGTCGTCTGCCATCGTAAACTGTCA
>CAIRDL010000998.1 GCA_903877345.1 uncultured Oscillochloris sp.
CGGTCTTCGTAAAACGCCTCACGGGGGTAGCCAGTCATGCGTTCGGCCGCCGGGCTTAGATATTCGAGATGGGGGTTCGGTTTCAATTGATAGCGATAGATCACATCTTCGGCATGCTCAGCAAATTGGTGAAAGCGCAGTTCACTCACGCGCAGAGCTGCCTCGGTGCGCTTATGCTCGGTTAAGTCGGTCATGGTGACGCCAACGCCCAGACCGCCATCACCTGGAATCGGCACGGGATAGATGCTGATCAGCCAGTCGCGGAGTTCCCCCTCTGCCGTGCCAAGGGGGCCTTTCACCTCAAAATCGCTGATGGCCTTCCCAGTCGTCAGCACTTGATGGAGCAGTGGGTCGAGCCATGCGGCCAAGTCGGGAAACATCTCAGCGAACGTACGTCCGAGATGCTCGGCGGGCGTATGCCCGTTGATCGTGGCGAGAGCGGGGTTGACCAGCACATAGCGCAACGTATCATCCAGATAGCCAATCCCGTTCGGCACGCTGTTGATGAGGGCGTCGCGCTGGGCCAGTGCCTCGGCGGCGGTTTGCTCGGCGTGGATGCGCTCGGACACATCGTAGAAGTTGATAAGAATCGCACGGATGGATGGGTTGTGGGTCTGATTCGTCCCGTGCTGCTCCATCCAGCGCCAACTGCCATCTTGGTGGCGTAAGCGCGTAACAACCTGCGCGGTCGCTCCGGCGCTTGCGATGAGGTGGAGAATAAAAGCCTTGAGTTGCGGCAGATCATCGGGATGACACAGATTTGCCGACCGATAGTTGGCGAAGCTTTCGATCTCATAGCCGAGGAGCGCGTTGACCGTCGGGCTGACGTAGAGCAACTGCAAGTCAGCATCAAGCAGGACAATGCCCTCCACCCCATTTTCGATCATGGTACGAAAGCGCTCCTCGCTCTCGCGCAACGCCGCCTCGGCCCGCTTCCGGTCGCTGATATCGGTTACCATCGCCAAGGCACCGCTATAGGTACCATCTTGGTCATACAGCGAGTTCGTGCTTAGATGAACCCAGATCTCCGCACCACTCTTGTGATACAAGAGGCGCTCATATTGGCCTATGCCACCCTCATGCAAAAGCGGCGCAAGTTCCGCGACTTCCGTAGCAACTGCCGGGTGCAGAAAGTTGAAGAGGGGCACACCGACCATCTCCTCAACGGTATAGCCGAGCATCGTCGCCATCTGCGGGTTCACAAACGTGATGATCAGCTTGGGATCAATCATCCAGACCCCCTCCTGGGTGGTCTCGACAATCTGGCGATATTGCGCTTGGCTGGCCTGGAGCGCGACCTTGCCGTGGGTTCGCGCCGTAATATCACGGTTGACCCCAATATAGCCAACGACGGCCCCACGGTTGTCAAAGAACGTACGCAGCGAGGCTTCGATCACCAGTTCGTGCCCATCGCGGGCGTGCTGCACAACCTCGCCCCGCCAAAGGCCCTCGGTCGCGAGGATGTGCGCGACCGAGACACCGTTTGCATCGTCGTTGTAGCGCACCACCGGAATGATCGCCGTGAGCGGTTGCCCGATCACCAGCGCGGGCGGCCAACCGTAAATCTGCTCGGCAGCCCGGTTCCAACTCTGGATCTGCTGGCGCGCATCAGCGATGAAAATCGCATCATTCACCACATTAAGCCAGACCGGCTGTTTGTCTGGAGCGAACTCATCAAGAAGCGGATTCGCCTCCGCAGGTGGTGTTAGGGCGGCGAGCTGGGCACGCAGGCGCTGATTCTCAGCACGCAGGTGCTCCAGGGTTTCTGGGGTAGATCTGTCCATGCGGGCGCTCTCCTCCACGGGAACAGCACCGCAGTCCATCCTGGGTCATATCCCCGTCCACCCCCATTATAGAGCTTTCCGGCGTCACACATCAGCCTACGCACACTGTTGTAACAGCAG
>CAIRDL010000999.1 GCA_903877345.1 uncultured Oscillochloris sp.
CTGAGCTTGTCGAAGCCAGCGTGCTCGTTGGCTGAGCTTGTCGAAGCCAGCGTGCTCGTTGGCTGAGCTTGTCGAAGCCAGCGAGGACACGGCCCCACCCACCGTGCTCACCCTAGCGGCGCGAGGCCTAAACTGTCAAGCTGGTTTGAAACATGCCTTTGGGCAAATGCAGCGCGTCCTGTTACGGCAAATCTACAATCTACAATCTACAATCGAATTGCTCTATACTGTTGCCGCCTCCTTCCCCGCGCCATATTCGACAGTGAGTGCCTAATGCCAACAAACCCAGTGGATCGTCGGCTCGTCACGCCCTACGGCGGTGCGCTCGTCAATCTTGTCGCCACCGGACAGGAACGCCTCGCGCTGCTTGATGAAGCCCTGCGCCTGCCCTCGCTCCAAATCTCAGTCCGCAGCGTCTGCGACCTCGAACTGCTCGCCACCGGCGGCTTTTCACCCCTCACGCGCTTCATGGGGCGGGCTGACTACGAGCGCGTTTGCACCGAACTGCGCCTTGCCGACGGCACCCTTTGGCCGCTACCGATCACGCTGCCGGTAGACCCCCGCGATCTCCACGCCGAGCGCGTGGTGCTCCGTGACCCACACAACAATCCGCTCGCCATTATGGAGCTTGACGAACTCTACGCCTACGACCCCGACCTCGAGGCGCGTCACGTGCTTGGTACCACCGACCCGCGCCATCCGCTCGTGGCCGAAATGGCACACTGGGGCAAGAGCTACGCCTCCGGTGCTCTGCGCGTCATCAACCTGCCCACCTATTACGACTTCGCCGCTTTACGACGAACCCCCGCCCAGGTGCGCGATCTGCTTGCCGAGCTTGGTCAGCATAACGTCGTGGCCTTCCAAACACGCAACCCGCTCCACCGCATCCACGAAGAACTCACCAAACGCGCCGCCGCGAAGGTCAACGGCAGCCTCCTGATCCACCCAACGGTTGGGCTAACCAAGCCCGGCGACGTGGATCATTTCACACGGGTACGCAGCTACAAAGCTCTGGTTGAACGCTACTACGACCAGCGGCGCACGGTGCTTAGCCTCATTCCCCTCGCCATGCGTATGGCCGGCCCGCGTGAAGCGCTTTGGCACGCGCTCATCCGGCGCAACTACGGCGCGACCCATTTTATCGTTGGCCGTGACCATGCTGGCCCCGGCAAGGACAGCACCGGCAAACCCTTCTACGGGCCGTTCGAGGCCCAAGCGCAACTCGCCCACCACGCCGCCGAACTTGGGGTTGCCATGGTACCTTTTGATGAACTGGTGTACCTGAAGAAGGAAAAGCGCTACGTTGAAGCCGCCGAAGTGTCGCCCGGCGCCGAGGTGGTCACGATCTCCGGCACCGAGGTGCGGGAAGCCTATCTGGCCAAGGGGAAACTCCTGCCAGCGTGGTTCACCCGCCGCGAGACCGCCGCGATCCTGCGCCAAATGTATCCGCCACGGCTCCAACAGGGCTTTTGCGTCTGGTTCACCGGGCTGAGCGGCTCCGGCAAGTCAACGCTTACGGAGGTGCTGAACATCCTGCTACTCGAACGCGGGCGCGTGGCAACCATCCTCGACGGCGATGTGGTGCGGACCCACCTCTCGAAGGGCCTCGGCTTTTCGCGTGAGGATCGCGACACCAACATCCTGCGGATCGGTTTTGTCGCCAGCGAGGTAGTCAAGGGCGGCGGCGTGGTGCTTTGCGCCGCCGTGAGTCCCTACCGCACCACCCGTAACCAGTGTCGCAACGTGATGGGCGAAGATCAGTTTATCGAGGTCTACGTCAACACACCAATTGAGGTGTGCGAGGAGCGCGATGTCAAAGGTCTCTACGCGAAGGCTCGTCGTGGTGAACTCAAGGGGTTCACCGGTGTGGATGACCCCTACGAGCCGCCAATGAACCCTGAACTGAACCTGGAGACCGTAGGGGTGCAACCTTTGGCGAATGCCCTCAAGATTATTGCCTACCTAGAGTCAAAGGGCTTTCTGGTGCAACGTTAGAGGGGCGCATCACCGCCGGAGCCGCCCGCATAGGCGGGCGGTCGGCCACCGGCCTCTGCGCTGCGCCTTCAGTCGCGAGCGACGTTGCAACCGCCATGTGAGATCCCCCTCCCCGCTTGTCATACCCTTACCCAAAACGTTTTTGAGCGCTATGGCGGTGTCAGGATCGTGCACAAGATAGCCCCAAAAGAACGCAAAGAACCCATAAATCGCATGGACGTTCACTTCTTTGCGTGCTCTACGCTCTTTTATGGCAAAAGAACGTAATAGAGCAAAAGGCACGCTGTGAGCTTTGTCACGCTGAGCGCAGCGAAGCGTCCCGGC
>CAIRDL010001000.1 GCA_903877345.1 uncultured Oscillochloris sp.
TAGAGCCAGAACCGCCCGTGGTCATCGAACCGCCGCCCGTGGTCATCGAACCGCCGCCCGTGGTCATCGAACCGCCGCCCGTGGTCATCGAACCGCCGCCCGTGGTCATCGCCCCACCGCCCGTGGTCATCGCCCCGCCGCCCGTGGTCATCGCCCCGCCGCCCGTGGTCATCGCCCCGCCGCCCGTGGTCATCGCCCCGCCCGTTAGCCCCGGGTTGCCACGCGGCAGTTTGCGCCTACCGGTAGTGCTCGGTGTGCTGGTTCTGCTCGTGCTGTTGAGTGGCGGCTTTGTCCTCATGGGTGGGTTTCGCACTGCGATGGCTCCCACTTTAACGCCAACCACCGCCCAGGCATCGCCGCAACCCACGCTCACCACAACTACGCCGGTGATGGCGACAACGCCCCTTAGCACAACCCCGATTGCCACGGTCACGCTCCCGATCACCAATCTGGAAATTCAGATTGTTGCGGTGTCGCCCAACCCACCGCAGGTAGGTGAGGTGGTGAATGTGCAGGTGCGAGTGCGGAATGTGAGCACACTGCCGATCACCAGCCCCTTTTGGGTTGATCTCTACGATTCGCCAACGCGCCTACCCGCACCGCTGCTCCCGTGGGGCGAGCTTGCCAAGTATGGCGCAACCTGGCGCATTGAGCGGCTTGCTCCGGGTGAGAGTCGCGAACTGAATAGTCTTGAGGCTGACCCGACCCGCTCGAATCTGCTCAAGTTTGACACACCCGGCCCGCATCGGCTCTATGTTCTGGCCGACACCTTGAGTGAGTTGCCAATTGCGCGTGACAGTGGTCAGGCTCGCCCAACCTATCTTGGCGACCCGACTGAAATTGTGGTGAGGCATGCGCCAACCCAACCCTAACCAACCTACTTGGATGCGGTTGACCCGCAGTGTTGCCGTGTTGCTCGCATGCCTCTGGTGGCAGTTCGCGGCCCTGGCTCAACCTGTGCAGAGCCACCCTTTGACTCAGGCGAGTCCGCAACCCGCCGTGCGCCCAACCCTCGATGCAACCCGCCTTCCGCTGACGACGCAACCCCTGGCGACCATCCGCGCCGGGCTGACGGCAACCGCGTTGGCGGCGACCTCCGCACCGAGCCGCACGCCCACGGTGCCGCCGCCGCGCTTAACGCCCACGGTGACGCCGCCGCGCTTAACGCCCACGGTGCCGTCGCCGAGCTTAACATCAACCGTTACGCCACCGCGCTTAACGCCCACCGTTACGCCGCCGCGCCTAACGCCCACTGTTACGCCATCGCGCCTGACCCCAATGCTTACCCCAACCCGACCCGGTGTGCCGAATGCCGGTGCGCCCATCACCGAACCAAACCAATGGCACCTGATCTGGCTTGGGTTGCTCTGTTGCTGTGCTGGGGCGTTCTTGCTGCGCTTCGGTGGCGCTAAGTAGCACGACACGCTGTCGTTTAGGCACGTTTCAACTCAGCTTTACAGTTCAGCGATCTGACGCAAAGCCGCAAAGTCGCAAAGTCGCAAGGAGCATGTGGTTGTAGTTTTCAACTGTCAATGCGTTCGACCTGACACCTAGCACCTGCAACCTTGGCTTAGAAAGGGCTAATCATGTTCACCTTGAGTCCTGACAGCGCTGCGCTCCTGCGCCGCTATTTTCACATGCTGAATCATGTGATGCTGTTGTTCTGGCGCCTGGGCCTCGGCCCAATGCTGAACATGTGGCCCACGGGTACGGGCCGGATCATGGTGCTCTGCCACACTGGACGGAAGAGCAGGCTGCCGCGCCGAACGCCCCTGAATTACGCAGTCGTCGCTGGCGAGGTCTACCTTACTGCAGGCTTTGGCTCCATTACCGACTGGTACAAGAACATCAAAGCGACGCCTGAGGTTGAACTCTGGCTGCCTGAGGGGCGTTGGATCGGGGTAGCGGAGGAACTGGCGGAGGATGACGCGCAGCGCACCATGCTTATGCGCGAAGTGTTGCGGGGGAGTGGCTTCGTGGCACCCTTGATGGGAGTTGATCCGAACCGGCTGAGCGAAGCGGAGCTTGCGCTTACGACGCGCCAATACCGCCTCCTGCACATTAAGCGCACGGCACCGAAGACTGGCCCCGGTGGCCCCGGCGACTTAGCCTGGGTCTGGCCGCTCGTCGCCGCCGGCACAATGCTCCTCGTCTTCGCACGTTGGACAAGCCCCCGCGCTGACTGAGGCATGACGGCTGACGGCCTCTGACTGACTGAGCAGCAACCAACAGCCCTTAGCAACAGCCAGTCCCATCAGCATTAGCACGCCCAAGCTGCTAACCACGAGGGCGCGGCAGCCTTGGTTGGCTTTAGCGACGGGCGTAGCAGTTGGTGGGGTGCTTTGCTGCACGGCAGCCTCGGCTTGGGCAAGCAACGCCGCACTATCACGGTAGAAGGGGTTGACTTGGTGGAGTTCGCGCAGCGTGGTTGCCGCCTGCACGTAGCGCTCGGCGGCGAGGTGGTCGTGGGCTTGTTGGTAGAGGGTAGCGAGGCGGGCGCGGGATGAAAATGAAGACTGGCTCGTCGCAAGGTTGCGGTTGTAGGCTACTCGCGCTTGAAAGTCACTCAGAACAGTGTAGGCGGTGTTGATGCGAAGGGCGCGCCGGTTCGCATAGCGCTGCTCCTCATCACTTAGCAGAACAAAGCGGTCGGGGTGAAAGCGAGCCATTTGCTGCCGATAGGCGCGCTTGATCTCGTCGGTCGTGGCACTGCGGCTGACGCCTAGCAGTTCGTAGTGGTCGAGCTGCGCGAAGTCGTCATCCATACGGTTCTTCCCGTGCGGCTCTGCCTCGCTGTAAGTGGCTTCAATCGAGCCATTATAACCGACCCAACGGCTTTGGCAACGGCCTCTACATAGGGCTACGTCAAAGTCGCTCGCCACGTCCCGTTGGGAGGAAGAAGCATGGGCCGACACACCCGCATCGTAGGCTGGCTTCGACTGCTGCTGATCGTGCTTGGTGGCAGCTATCTTGGCCTTGAGGGGTGGGCCTACCTTACACAAGATAGCTTTGTCTATGCGCCAAGCTCCGTCGTGACAGGCACCCCGCGTGATGTGGGGCTGCCCTATGACCCCATCACGCTGAATACGCCCGATGGGGAGCACCTCACGGGTTGGTTTATCCCGGCGGAGACGACGACACCCACGACGGTGCTGTTTCTGCACGGGAGCGGCGGCAATATCGCGGGGTGCCTCGCGCACGCAGCAATCTTTCACCAGCTTGGCGTCAATACACTGCTGTTCGACTATCGCGGCTATGGACAGAGTACGGGCACGCCATCTGAGGCGGGGCTTGCGACCGATGCGGAGACGGCTTGGGCCTATCTGACCACTACGCGGGGGGTTCCGGCAGCGCAGATCATCATCGTTGGGCAATCGTTGGGAGGCGGAGTAGCGACGTGGCTAGCAACACAGCATCGTCCGGTCGGGCTGATCTTGGACTCGACCTTCACACGGAACGCCTTTCTGCATCCCTGGGGGCCGATCTTCATCCCAGCGCAGGAGTCCTACGCCTCAATTGACCGGATCGGACGCATTGCCGCGCCGGTGCTGGTGCTCCATAGTCGCGATGATGCGGTGATCGCCTTCAGTCAGGCCGAAGCGCTCTTTGCGGCTGCCCAGCCACCCAAGTATCTCATCGCCTTGCGCGGCCCCCACGCGACCGGCCCGGTGGCTGAGCCAACCGCGTATCGGGCGGCGGTAGCGGCCTTTCTTACCAGCCTCACCCAAGCGGGGACGCCCGAAACACCCGCGCCTGCTTCGGCACCGTAAGGCAAGGGTTCAGGTGCTGGGTTTCAGGTCGAGCGCATCTGAAGGCCCTGCGCGGGCTGAAACTGTAAAGCCCTTACGAACCTTGTCTAACTCGGATGGCCGTCATTTCCCGTGTGTGGCCCATGCCATGCCTCCATGCGGCTTGGCAAATCTACAATCTGCATTAGGCGTTGCTTGCCAGCGCGAGGGCGATGACCTCCTCAAAGCTCAGGGCTTGGCCTGCTGACCATAGGGCCTCGGCTTGCGCGGCGAGCGCCTGACGGGCGGGCGCAAGCACCGCGTCGAGCCGCGTCTGGTCGCCGGGTGGCAGCGGCGTCCCCATTGCAGCACGCACGCCAGCAGCAGCCCCGGCTAGACGCAGGGCACGCTCCGGGTCACCCTGGAGCGTGGCGAGCCAAGCCAGATCCTCAACCGCTTGAATGGCTGTCCAGCGGTCGCCAATGCGTACATAGCTGGTAATGCTTTCCACGTAGTACCTGAGCGCCGTGGCGTATTCGCCGCATGTGCGCTCCAGGTTGGCGATGCTATGCAAAGTGACGGCTACCGCTGCGGGATCGCCAAGCTCGCGCTGGAGGCTGATCGCTTCCTCCAGATAGGTACGCGCTTGGGCCAGTTCGCCCTGATCAACCAGGATCGCCCCGAGGTTGTTCAGCGAAAAGGCCAAGGCCGCTTTCGGCCCAAAACTGCGGCGGATCGCGAGGCTCTGCTCTTGGAGCGCCCGCGCCTGTGCGTAATCGCCTTCGTAGTGGGCGACGATGCACAGGTTGTTGAGCACGTTGGCGATGTTGCGTTGGTCGTCCAGCGCCCGCCGAATGGTCAAACTGCGGGCGTAGTGTGCGCGTGCGCCGGCAAAGTCGCCCTGTTGGGTCGCCAACGTGCCTGCGCAAATCAGCGCTTTGGCAACGCCTGCCTGGTCGCCGAGTTGCTCGGCGATGGTCTGGGCGGTCGCATAGCGCTGGGCGGCCTCAGCGTAGTTGCCCTGGCGGCGGCGCAGTTCACCAAGGGCGATCTGGCCCTGCGCCTGGGCGCTTTGGTCACCGAGTTGTTCAGCGAGCGCCAAGGCTTGCTGGTACTGGCGCTCCGCCTCGGGCCACTGCCCCGTGAGTTCCAGCACCTGCCCAAGTTTCAGCAGCACGGCGGCACGTTCCGCATCGGCAAGCAGCGGCAGCGCTCGCTGGAAGTAGCTGAGCGCCGCGAGGTTGGCGTAGTCGGCTTGCGCCTGTTCGCCTGCTTTGAGCAAATAGCTGCGTTTTTTGGGCAGGTTCTCGCTGTGGTCGAAGTGATAGGCCAAGAGGTCAACACATTGCTCAAGCGTCGCAGCTTGCGCCTGCTCAATATACTGGCCGATCTGGTCGTGCAAGATGGCGCGAGTAGCATAGGGCAGACTCTCGTAAGCCACCTCTTGGGTGACCACATGCTTGAAGAGGTACATCAGTTCAGGGTCGGGTGTGTCGAGAGTCGTGAGTTCCGCTTGACTAAGGCGCTCCAGTTCCTCCCGCAGTCGGTCGGCGTCGCCAAAGCTGCGATAGACACCCCAGAGCATGGTGGCCCGGAACAGCCGCCCAATCACGCTGGCAACTTTGAGCAGAGTCTTCTGATTTTCACTAAGCTGGTCAATGCGACTGAGGATCAGATTGAAGAGGCTGACCGGCAAATCAGCCTGCTCGATAGCCGCCTGGTCTTGCGGGTCAAGCCCACAGTCGTGCAGATAATTGAGCAGTTCCTCAACATAGAACGGGTTGCCTTGGGCGCGGGTGCTCACTTGCTCAACTAGGCTTGGCAGCGCCATAACCGCTGGCCCGTACAAATTGGCAAGCTTGCTGCGGAGCAGTTGTTCGATTTCGGGTTGAGCCAGACTGCCGAGGCCCACCTCAGTGAAGTGCGTCATCCGGTTGAGCCGCAGGGCCAAGCCGCGCTCAAGCTGCGGCGGGCGATAGGCCACAAGAAGCAGCACGGCGGCGTTGGGGATTGCCCGCCCAATGGCCTCCAGCAGATCGTGCGAGAGCGGGTCAAGCCAGTGGCCGTCCTCCAGCACCAACAGGAGGGGCGTTTCCTCGGCGCGGGCAAGCAGACACGTCACCAGCAGCGCCTCCAAGGAGGCTTTGCGTAGTTTCGCATCAAAACCGCTGGTCAGTTCGTTATCGGGGATTGGCAAGTTGAGCACTGCGCCCAACAAGGGCAGGCGCGGCAGCAGCGTCGGGTCAAGCCGACTCAGCTCGCGGGCAATACTCGCGACCTGCGCCTCAACGGACAGCCCTGGGGTGAGGCCAAAGAAGGCCCGCCAGATCGTCTGCCAGACCAAGTAGCTGGTGTGGGTGCCGTAGGCCAGACATTCGCCGCCAAAAACCACCACCTTGCGCGTCTGGGCCACCCTGATGACCTCGGCGATCAGGCGCGACTTGCCGAGACCGGCCTCGGCGGTGAGACCAACGATGTGGCCGAACCCAGCGACGGCGCGGGCCAGCAAACGGGTGATCGTCGCCAATTCCTCGGCCCGTCCGATCAGCGGGAGGGCATAGCGAGGGGCTTGGAGGCGGATGCTTTGACGATCCTGAACCTCCAAGAGGCGCTGGACGGCGATGGGCGCACCTTTGCCTTTGACATGAAGCGGGGCCAACTTCCACCAGAGAAAGCGGTCGCCGGTGGACTTGCGGGCCGTCGGGGCGACGTAGATCTGGCCTGATGGCGCGGCCTGCATCAGGCGAGCGGCCAGATTCACATCATCGCCGAGCACGCCATAGGTGCGGCGGGTAGCGCCGCCATACGCCCCAGTACGCATGGGGCCTTGGCTGATGCCAATTTGTACCGCGTTGATATACGCCAATTCAGGCGGTACCGCCACCAGTTCCAGCGCCGCCAGGGCAGCGCGGGCGGAGGGATCTTCGTAGGCAATCGGCGCACCGAAGGCGGCGTAGAAATAGCTGCCTTTGTCGCCGATGGTTAATTGGAGCAGAAAGCCGCCGTAGCGCTGGAGCACCTGCTCGGCCCAGACGAGGTAGCGGTTCAGTTTCGCGCCCGCCTGATCGTCTTGATCATAGTCAATGCCCCCAAAGCGCAGAAAGAGCGCCACGGCGGAACGTAGCTCCGTCAGAAACTCGCCCATCCCGCTCTGGAGGCGTTCATAGACGAGCGGCAGCAGCCAGGGACGTGCCGCTTCATTGCTCAAGGTCGCATTAAGGTGCGGCCAAGGCGTCGGTTCGACCTCGACCGTGAGCCGGTCGAGCAGGGCGAAACGCAGGCCCGTCGCCTCATCGTCCCGCCAGCCACGGAGCACCGCTGCCTCGCCGAGGGCGGCGACGCAGGCAGCATCCAGCATCACGTCGCCCCGTTCGGCTAGATGTTCGGCCACGGCTAGACGCGCAATCGTCGCCCCGGCGAGGGTGTCGAACAGTTGGATCTGCGCATCGCCGACGATGAAGCGGTGCGCCGGGCCGACGGTGACAGCAACCTTGATCGCTAGGCTCAGTTGTCCGAGGCCGGGTATCGTGATCGCAGCGAACTGCCCCATCACGCGCTGGATCGCCAGGGCACAAGCGGTGGCCCGCAAGGCGGCAGCTTGCGAGGTGAACGGCGTTTCTGGCCTTCCGTCGCCTGCTTCTGGGTCGGCGAACCAACAAGTGATCGCATCACCGGCGAAGCTGATCACGCTGCCACCGTAGCGGTCGGTTTCCGCAATAAGCGCATCGTAGACACGGTTGAGTTGGTGCGGTAACTCCTCCGCCCCACGCTTCGCGCCGAGGGCACGAACCAGCGCCTCGGTCAGCGGTGTGAAGCCGGAGATGTCAGCGAACAGGGCGGCCCCGCTCGTATGCTCAGGCAGTTCCTGACCGGCGGCAAGGGCCAGCCGCCGGTCAGGTGGGAGATAGACGTGCATAATTACTTCATAAACTTGAAGGCGGCAACATGGGCGGGACTCCCGTCGTTGAGTTTCACCACCAGTTGCCGACAGCTACCGGCCCACGCAGCGTCGGTCTTCCACAGGTAAAGGTAGCGCTTGATGCTGTGGATGTAGAGGAGGAAGGTGTGTTCGGGCTCCGCGACCTTGTCTACCACCAGTTCGCGCAGTGGCCCTGTGTTACAGGCAACCGGCTCGGAGCGCGGGTAGCCGGGGGCAAAGATGGCTAACCCGTAGTTGCCGCCCACGCTGAATTGCAACGGAACCACGCTTCCGGCTTTGATCCTATTGATCGTCGGCAGGTTGTTGATCGGGGCGAAGAACCCGCTGAAGGCGTAGCTCGGGTTAATCGTCCAACTGAAGCTGGCCGGCGTCGGGTCGAGATTGCCCGCCAAATCCGTCGCCCGCACCAACACAGTGTGGGCGGTCAAGGCGAGATTGCTGTACGTCACCGGGCTGACGCACGCCGTCCAGTCGCCCAAATCCAGCTTGCACGCAAACGAACTGCCAGGCTCGCTGCTGGTGAAGGTGAAGCTGGCCGTCTGGCTGGTGGCCGGGTTCGGCGGCTGATTGGTGAGCGTCGTCTCCGGTGCCGTCGCATCCCGGCTGAGCGTCACCGCTTGACTGGCGGTACCGCCCGCACTCGTGGCGATACAAGTGTACGTCGTACCAGGCGTGTCACCGCTAATGAGCGTCGGCTCACAACCGCTCTGCTCGATCAGCGCGGAATCGGGGTCGCTTACCGTCCAACTGAGGCTCACGTCGCTCACGTACCAACCGTTTAGCCCCAAGGTGCCGCTCACGACGGGGGTAATTGTCGGGGCCGTCGTGTCAGAACCGGGGATCCGCAACTTGATCTTCGTTGCCTGCGTGGCCGTCCCGCCCGCGCTGGTCGCGCTGCACGTCAGAATCGTCCCGGCAGTGCTGGCGCTCA
>CAIRDL010001001.1 GCA_903877345.1 uncultured Oscillochloris sp.
ATCGCGGAGCGTCGTCGGCGAGAATGCGCGTCTTGCGGGTAGTGGGGCGCTGCGGGCTAACGACAAGCCCTTGATCAGCGATGCGCGCCTCGTGCAACAAACCCCGCAGTTGTTCGCCCTCGGCATCGGCACCGATGACGCCGATTTGGGTGGCGTGACCGCCTAAGGCGACAATGTTGCGGGCGGGGTTAGCGGCTCCACCGAGGATAATTTCGCGCCGGAGCAGTTCAAGCACGGGAATAGGTGCCTCCCGCGAGAGGCGCGTGGCCCGTCCGTAGAGGTATTCGTCAAGGGTGAGGTCGCCAATGACGAGGATGCGCTGTCCGGCGAGGCGGGGGACAAGGGCGAGGAGGTCGTGCATGGGTTGTGGTGCATTGATCTGACGCAAAGGCGCAAAGCCGCAAAGACTTCAGAAAAAGATCTTCTTTGCGTCTTTGCGGCTCTGCGTCAGATCAGGACGCTACCTGGCCTCTAGCCCAAACAGTCACGGAAGCGCCGCATCCCCTCGGTGATCTCGGCCTCACTGGTGGCATACGAGAGCCGAATGTAACCGGGGGCACCGAACGCCTCGCCGCTAACGCAGGCGATATGGGCATGTTCCAGCAAATAATTGTTCAGTTCGTCGCTGGTCGTGCAGATGCCGTGCTTCAGCGGTCGGTTGAGCAGGCCGGTGACGTTGGGGAAAACGTAGAAAGCCCCGTCAGGCACGGTGCAAGTGACGCCGGGGATAGCGGCCAACAGCTCCAGAACCAAGTCGCGGCGCTTGCGGAAAGCGGCGGCCATATCCTGCACAGTCTGATCAAGCTCCGCACTTGGCGTATAGGCGACCAGCGCCGCGTACTGCGAGATCGAAGCGGTGTGGGTGCTGGTGTGGCTCTGGATGTCTTTAATCGCAGTGATAATCGGTTGCGGGCCAGCGACATACCCAACCCGCCAGCCCGTCATGGCGTAGGCTTTGGAAGCCCCGTTGACGATAATGGTGCGGTCGGCAAGTTCGGGGGCAACGCGCAGCCAACGGGCATAGGCCACATAACTAATGGTGTCGTAGATCTCATCGGTGATGATCAGCGCCTCACTGGCGAGCAGCACATCGGCAAGGGCGCGCAGTTCGGCGGCGCTATAGACAGCCCCGGTGGGGTTCGAGGGCGAATTAAGGACGACAATCCGCGTGCGGGGCGTCAGGGCCGCTTGGAGTTGTTCAGCGGTGAGGCGGAACCCTGTGGTGTCGCCTGCGAACGGGGTAATCGGCGTCGCCCCGGCAAGTTTCGCCTGCTCGATGTAGCTCACCCAATAAGGGGCAGGAATAATCACCTCATCGCCCTCATCGCAGAGCGCCTGAAAGGCCAGATACAGCCCCTCTTTCGCCCCGGTGGTGACGCTGACTTGATTGGCGGTGTAGCTCAACCCCTGATCAGCGGTGATGCGGGCAGCCACGGCCTTCCGTAGCTCAACGATGCCACCGGCAGGCGTGTAATGGGTGTAGTTTTTGTTCAGCGCGTCAACTGCCGCCGCTTTGATCGGGGCCGGGGTGTTAAAGTCGGGTTCGCCGACGCTGAACGAGATCACCTTGAGACCCTCGGCGCGCATCTGTTGCACACGGGCATTCATCGCCGTCGTTGCCGATGGCTCGAGCTGCGCCAGACGGCGGGCCAGCCGGTAGGTAGACATGGGGGTTTTCTCCTGTTGAAAAGGCTAGGGTTGCGTCGTCTTGCGTCTGTGGGCCGACGCTCCGGCGGCGATTATACCATTGCCCGCCGTTCGGGGAAGCGGAGCTTGTGATCCGAGATTCACCGGACGAGATCAGAGATTCACCGGGCGAGATCCGAGATTCACCGGACGAGATCAGAGATTCGCAGGACGAGATCAGAGATTCGCAGGACGAGATCAGAGATTCGCAGGACGAGATCAGAGATTCGCAGGACGAGATCAGAGATTCGCAGGGCGAGATCAGAGATTCGCA
>CAIRDL010001002.1 GCA_903877345.1 uncultured Oscillochloris sp.
CCCCATGCTTTTTGCGGCTTTGCGGCTTTGCGGCTTTGCGTCAGATCGCTGAACGGTAAAGCTGGTTTGAACCATGCGTTAGCCCACAGAGGGCGTTCTGATTCGCGCACCCTGCACCCTCCAACCCGACCCCTGCAACCTTGACTCCGATAGCGTTTCTTGGCGTCGCAATGCTCAATCTGCCCTCTCCGTAACTGGTTCATTATACCATACTTGCCCCACTTTTGAAAGCATATCCGCACGTTCGTGCGCTGCTTTAAGCTTTGTGTCTCCAGTCGTGCAGAGCGTATGGCAAATAGACCAAACCAAAGGCCAGCAGGCCGATCAGTTCAAGCGGGATGATGTACCAGGGCCACGGCCCCAAGAAGTCGAGCAGTGTCGGGTAGGCGGGCTTGCGGGCGATAAACATATAGTTGCCGCCAGTCAGCCAGTTCACGCCGCCCACCGCCACCAACACGCCATTGGTGATCAGGGTCACACGGCCAAGCGAACGCCAAGTGGGCCGATAGCTCCACGCCGCCCCCGCAAAAACCACCGTCCACAGAATGATCCCGTGTGACAGCCAAAAAATCCAGTAGACAAAGTGCGGAAAGTTGTAGCCGGTCGCTTGCAGGTCAGGCGTTAGCAGCGCCTGGGTCGCCCCCGCAAAGCCCCAGAAGTAGAGCAGCTCGTAAAGGATGGAGCGGCGCGTCAGCAGCAGCACGGCGGACAATGGCACCGATAGCGTGCAGAGGTGCAACGGCAGCGAGTAGCGCACACTCCAGAGGCCGTGCGTCAGTTGCCACAGATCCCAACTGAGCCAACTGGCCCCACAGCCGACGGCCAAACCCCAGCGCAGCACCTCACGCCCCGTCGGGCTGAGGCGTGGCGTCAGCATGGCGATCAGCAGCCAAATGGCCGCAATCGCGCCCAGTGGCAAGAGGTGTTGGGGTGAACCGAGGGTGAACGGTGGGCCGGTATAGGTCAGGTCGAGGTAGGTAGGGGGCATACGTGCGTGCAGGTCAAAAACCGAGGCGGGTACCCGGAGGTACCCGCCTTTCTTCTATTGCCATCAGCCGTCGCGTTGCATTGTCCCGTCGGGGAGCCAGCGAATACGGACGCCGTCTACATACGTCCAGGTTTCCTTTTCGTTGTCATCGGTCTCTTCGTGAACAATGACCGGCCCCCGATTTCGCGACCACTGAAGCAGTTCATCAATGGTGTACCAGCCCGCTTGGTATTGGACTTGGTCGGTCGGGTTGAGCCAAAAGCGAATCTGACCGTCCATCCACTGCCAGCGCTCGAGTGAGCGCCATTGTTTCCCTTGGTCGTTGAGCACGCTCTTCAGCTCTTCAAGCATGCGGAGCAGTTCGGGGAGGGTGTGCCGGTTGCTGTAACGAAGCTGGAGGAGGCGTTGGTTCACTGAGTCACGAAGACGTTCCAGCTCGTCAATGCTCAAGCCTTCGATGTCAATCACAGCAGCGTCCTTTCTGTGGATCCCGGTTCAGCCTGGCGGCTGTGAGCGCCGTGGTGAAAGAGTGCGATGAGACTGGCTGATCCGCTCCGGTATCCAATCCAGAGCGACTCCGTGGGTTGTCTGCCGACGCGTACTGCGGTGTACGGGCTCGCCGAGTGGTGACCACCCGCGTTTGTATCATACCGCATCTCTGTTACAATCCCTATGCTAAAAACCTGAGAAGCTGTCTGAAAAGGGGCATGCTGCCAGCCGTCGCACCACGCCCGCAGGGTTCCACAGTAGGTCTGGTCAGCCCAGATTTTCTTGAGCCGAAGGCCACTGGCAACCCATCCGCAACTTATAGCGCAGGACATCGAAGACCCGCCGCAGATCGACTCTTGGAGGTCACGTCGGTCTCGTACGCAAGGCTGATGC
Source organism: uncultured Oscillochloris sp. (assembly GCA_903877345.1). Lineage (GTDB taxonomy): Bacteria > Chloroflexota > Chloroflexia > Chloroflexales > Chloroflexaceae > CAIWXH01. The sequence continues at coordinate 1,871 of CAIRDL010001002.1, forward strand.
AAAGCCCTGCGTCAGCACACCCTTGCGTGGGCTAAGCCCGCCAAGTGATGCTATACTATCGGCGCTCATAAGCTTTGTCCAGGATCTGCATGGACGCGACCCACGCCGCCTCGGAGTCCTACGACCTCACGCCGATCCGCGAGCTTTACCCGTTTCCTACCGGGCGTTTGGCCTTGCCGGGCGGCACGCTGAGCTATGTTGACACCGGCGGGGACGCGCCGCCCGTGGTGCTAGTTCACGGCAACCCCACATGGTCGTTCTACTACCGGCGCTTGATCACCGCGCTCCGCAGCACCCACCGGGTCATCGCGCCTGACCATATGGGCTGCGGTCTCTCCTCCAAGCCCCAAACCTACCCTTACTCCCTCAGTACGCATATTGATAATCTGAGTCGCCTCATTGACCATCGCGGCCTGGGGCGGGTAGATTTAGTGGTGCATGATTGGGGCGGCGCGATTGGCATGGGCTGGGCAACCCGTCACCCCGAGCGCGTCAGGCGCATTGTGGTGCTCAACACGGCGGCGTTCCTCTCGCCACGGCTGCCGTTCCGCATCGCGGTCTGTCGCTACCCGCTCTTTGGCGACCTTGCGGTGCGTGGCTTGAACGCCTTTGCCGTGGCCGCGACGTTTATGGCCGTCGAACGTCCGCTCGACCCGGCGGTGCGGCGCGGCTACCTGTTGCCCTACAACTCGTGGGCCAACCGCGTGGCGATCCAGCACTTTGTACGCGACATTCCGCTTGCGCCCCGGCACCCGACATGGGCCGTGGTGGACGGGATTGACCGCGAGTTGCCCGTCCTCCGCGAGCAGCCGATGCTCATTCTTTGGGGCGGGAAAGATTGGTGTTTCACCGACCATTTCCTCGCGGAATGGCTCGCCCGTTTTCCCGCCGCCGAGGCCGTGCGCTTCGATCACGCCGGCCATTATGTGCTGGAGGACGCCCACGAGGAGTTGGTGCCCCGTGTCGTGCGGTTCCTCGCTGGGTAAAGCAATCTTATTGAGGTTGTCGCGTGGAGTCGAGGCTTTAGGGAAGCAGAAAATCTAAACCGTCCCGGTCGCCCTGTGATCCGTGATGCGTGAACCGTGACCAGGCCGCACCTTGAGCGATCACGAATCACACATCACGAATCACACATCACACGTCACGACGGAACAATTAAGAAGATCCACTTCCCTTAGCCGGATAGAGCCGCCTGAAGGCTCGACTCCTTCTCACAACCCGTATAGCATTGCTATAGGAGCTTTCGCCGATGATTGAGCCCCCGCGCCCCGAGGCCCGCCCCCACACGATTGCCCTCCACGGTGCCGAGATTCCCGACGAGTACGCTTGGCTTCAACAACGCGACGACCCGGCCCTCATTCCTTATCTTGAAGCTGAAAATGCCTACGCTGCTGCGGTGATGGCCGATACATCCGCGTTGCAACAGCGCCTCTATACCGAGTTGCGGGGGCGCATTAAGGAACAGGATCTTTCGGTGCCAGTGCAGCGTGGCCCCTTCCTCTACTACACGCGCACCGAAGCGGGTCGCCAGTACCCGTTGGTGTGCCGCCAACTTGCCCCTGATGGCCCCGAAGCAATCCTCCTTGACGTGAATCAGCTCGCCGAAGGCCACAGCTTCTGTAGCTTGGGGCCGCTTAAAATCAGCCCTGACCACACGCTGCTCGCCTATGGTCTCGATACGACCGGCGGGATGATTTTCGATCTTTTTGTGTAAGATTTGCAGAGTTGCGAACATTTGCCCGACCGGGTCGCCCTCATGGCTTGGAGCCTTGAATGGGGTGAGGACGGGCGCACGCTCTACTATACGGTGTTTGACCACGCCCACCGGCCTTATCGCCTCTATCAGCACAGCTTGGGCGAAGACACAGCCAACGCGGCGCTGCTCTACGAAGAGCCGGACGAGCGCTATTTCATTGATCTGCACAAAACCCGTTCGCGGGCTTATCTGTTGCTGCGCCTCCATAGTCACGATGGCACCGAGGTTCACTATAAGCCCGCCGGTGAGCCTGCTGCGCCCTTTATGCTGTTCGACGCTCGTCGTTCCAAGATTGAATATAAAATCGAACATCAGGGCGAAAACTTCCTGATTATGACCAATGCGGAGGCCGAAAACTTCAGGCTGTTGGTGGCCCCAACGAGCGATCCGACGCAACGGCGGGAATTGATCGCCCATCGGCCCGACGTGCTGCTTGATGGCGTCAACGCCTTCGCCGACCATTTGGTTGTCTACGAGCGGCGGGCCGGTCTCCAACAGATTCGCATCAGCGCCCCGGACGGCAGCGGCGAACGCTACGTCCCCTTCCCCGAGCCAGTCTACAGTGTCACCCCGGAAGGTAACGAGGAATACGCGACACACACGCTCCGCTTTGCTTATAGCTCGCTGGTGACGCCGCGCTCGATCATTGACTATGATCTGGCGACGGGTACTTGGCTGCTCCGCAAGCAGGAAGATATTCCCAGTGGCTACGACCCGTCGCTCTACGTGGCCGAACGGCTTGAGGCGAGCGCACCCGACGGCGCACGCGTGCCTATTTCGCTGGTGCGCCGCCGCACCACGCCTTGCGATGGCACCGCCCCGTGTCTATTGACGGGCTACGGCGCGTATGGCAACAGCTACGACCCGGGTTTTAGCGCGAACGTTTTGAGCCTGCTTGAGCGGGGCTTTGTCTTTGCTATCGCCCACATTCGCGGCGGGCACGAGTTGGGACGGGCTTGGTATGAGCAAGGTCGCTTGGGGCAGAAACAAAACAGCTTCAGCGACTTCATCGCCTGCGCCGAACAACTCATCGCGCAGCGCTACACCAGTCCGGCCCGCTTCGCCATTGCGGGGGCAAGCGCGGGCGGGCTGCTGATGAGCGCCGTGGTGAATGCGCGCCCCGACCTGTTCCAAGCGGTGCTGGCCCGCGTGCCATTCACCAATGTGATCGCCGCCATGCTCGACCCCAACCTGCCCCTGACGATTATCGAGTATGACCAGTGGGGCAATCCGCACGACCCCGAGCAGTTCCGCTATATGCTGAGCTATTCCCCCTACGAGCACATCGTGGCTCAAGCCTACCCGCATATCTTGGCTACCGGCGGGCTCAACGACCTCCAGGTGCCTTACTGGGATCCGGCGAAATGGGTCGCCCGCCTGCGCGCCCGCAAAACGGACGCCAACATGCTGCTGCTCCGTACCAACATGACCGCCGGACATAGCGGGGCTTCGGGCCGCTTCACCAGGTTGGAAGAGACCGCCTTCGAGTATGCGTTTCTGCTGAAGGCGTTGGGGTGTGCCGAAGTGGAACCTGCGGGTGTGTAGGCCAAGGCAAGGTTCCAGGTGATGGGTTTCAGGTTTCAGGTCGAGCGCATCTGAACGCCCTGCGCGGGCTGAAACTGTAAAGCCCTTTACAGTCTTGACTGGCGCACGGCTTCCTGATGCGCTCGAACCGAAACCTGAGACCTGACCCCTGAAACCTTGTCTAAGACCTCAGGAGTGCCTGTGTCCGTTTCACTGGAAATTGCCCCGCACAACATTGCCCGCTATCTGCCCATGATGGCCCGCGAACGGCCCACCCAAGTGGCCGTGGTGATGAGCGAGGGCCACGACCGGGCGGGCAAGCCGCGCTACCGGCGGCTCAGTTTCGCCGAACTGGATCTGGTGAGCGACCGCTACGCTTGGGGGCTGAGCGCTGCGGGGGTGAACCGAGGCACACGGGTGCTCTCAATGGTACCCGCCGGGTTGCCCCTGATTAGCCTGACCTTTGCCCTGTTTAAGCTCGGGGCCGTGCCCATTTTGATTGATCCGGCGATGGGGCGGCGCAACTTGGTGCAGTGCATTGCCGAATGCACCCCTGAGGTGATGGTCGGCGTGCCCCGCGCCCACTTGGCCCGCCTGCTCTTCCCCAACGCCTTCCGCAGCCTCCGCCTGAGTATCAATGTCGGCTCAAGCCTGGTGCCACTCGGCGATGTCAACTTGGCCGATCTGAGCGTGCCGCTCCGCACGCCCTTTCCCATCGCCGACGTAGCCCCCGATGAGGCGGCGGCGATCATCTTCACCACGGGCAGCACCGGCGTGCCCAAAGGGGTGCTTTACGAACACGGCATGTTCGGTGCCCAGATGCGCTTGCTGCGCGACTGTTTTGGCGTTGCACCCGGCGAAATTGACATGCCCGCCTTCCCGCTCTTCGCCCTTTTCAGCACGGCCCTGGGCTGCACCTCGGCTATTCCGCCGATTGACCCGACGCGGCCCGCCACGTGCGATCCCGCCGCCGTGGTGGCTTTTGTGCGTGACCAACAAATCACCTCGACCTTCGGCTCGCCCGCGATCTGGCAAAAGGTGGCGGCTTACTGTCAACAGGAAGGCGTGCGCCTGCCTACGCTGCGCCGTGTCCTGATGGCCGGTGCGCCAGTGCCCGCCGATCTGCACGAGCGTTTCCAGACTATTTTGGCCCCCGATGCCGACACGCACACGCCCTACGGGGCCACCGAGGCGCTGCCCATCACGACGATTAGCGGGCGCGAAGTGCTGGCGGCCAACCTTGCCCGTGGGGCTGACCCGTTGGCTGGGACGTGCATTGGGCGGCCTGTGCCCGAGGTGACGCTGCGGATTATTACGATCAGCGATGCGCCGATTCTAACCTGGGATGACGCGCTGGTGTTGCCGCCGTTCCAAATTGGCGAAATCGTGGTCAAAGGCCCGGCGGTGACAAAAAGCTACGTCGCTCGCCCTGCCGCGACCGCGTTAGCTAAAATCCATGACGGCGCAACGCTCTGGCACCGTATGGGCGATGTGGGCTATGTTGATGCGGCAGGCCGGGTCTGGTTCTACGGGCGCAAGAGCCACCGGGTCGTGACGGCGACGGGCACGCTTTTCACCGAGCCGGTAGAGTTAGTCTTTGCCCAACACCCGGCGGTGGCGCGTTGTGCGCTGGTGGGCGTTGGCCCGGCGGGGCAGCAGCGGCCCGTGGTGATTATCGAGCCGCAGCACCGCCAGGTGCTCCGTGACTCGTCTGCCCGTGCCGCACTGGTGGCGGAGTTGCGCGAGCTTGGGGCGCGCTACGCCATGACGGCGGGCCTCGGCGCGTTTCTGCTGCACCCGGCCTTCCCAGTGGACATCAGGCATAACGCCAAGATCTTCCGCGAGCAACTGGCCGTCTGGGCGGCAAAGCAGGAGCGTTAGTACAGCTTTCTGGAAATCCCTGACTAGGTGCGACCGACGGCGTGCGAGGCTAAGAACAGGGTGCAAGCATGACTTGACCGAGGGTTGAACGCACCTCGCGCTGTGGCGCAAGTTACTGCGTAGTGATGCGCAGCGGTGAACGGCGCAGGCGGCAAACTAATCATCCTCTCCGCAAACCGCTATGATTGCTCATCAGGACGCGGAGATCTGGCAAGATTTGTGCGGGTCTGCGAGTCTTCCAAAGAGTCTATCTGGCGGGCGAGTTCCCGGAGAGCCATTTGGACGGCTGCGGTGATGCTTGGCAA
>CAIRDL010001003.1 GCA_903877345.1 uncultured Oscillochloris sp.
GGCCTTAATTAGTCCCTACGATGTATCGGTCTCCGTATGCTACAATTTCTCCATCAAACGCAACAGCCCACTCATGCCTAGGAAGCGAACGAGTGGGCCGTGCGGTCACACGTATTCAGTTCTGCGTTGCCCCTCTATCCTAGCATACGACCCGGTGTGCGACAAGAGCGTGCGACCAGCAGCACGCGCTGCCACCCTGACCAGGACACCGATGAGCCAACCCGATCCGTCCTCTAGCCACAGCAATCAGGCGCAGCAATCCGGCGGGGTGAGCCTCGGCGCGTACAACCAGATTCGGCATCTGGATATTGGCGATGTGGTCGCTGGCGATAAGATCACGCTGAACATCTACACGGGTGATGCCCATCCGCGTACCCCAGCGATGCGTGCGGCCCTGCTCCATGCCTACCGCAGCGAAGTCGCGGCCCGCTACGCCGTCTGGCGGCGGCGCTATGCGACCCTGCCGATGGTGGTGCAGGCGGTGGTCGCTGCACACCGCGAACCGGAGGAGTTGACCTTTGTCGCGCTGCGCCAGGCCTACGCTGCCGATGCAGAGTCATCGGAGACGGCACAGCCTGCCGCCTACACCTTCACCGATTTGCGCGACGGGTTGGCGCGCTACGACCACCTGTTGCTGCTCGGCCCGCCCGGTGGCGGCAAGACCACGGCCCTCTGGCGGCTGGCCCTCGATCTGGTCGAGGCGGGCCTCGCGGGCGATGACTCCGCGCCGTTGCCGGTTTTCGTACGCCTGGGTGGCCTCCAACCTGGTCAATCGTTGCGCGATCTGCTTGCCACCGACTTGACCGCGCCGATCTTTCTGGAAGACGCGCATGGCAAGAACTGGCGGCTTGATGCCCACCGCGTCGTGGCCGGACTGTTCGATGATCTGCTGCACGAGGGGCGGGTGCTGCTGCTCTGGGACGGACTCAATGAGGTGCCGCGCAGCCGCTTTGCGGAGAGTGCCCGCGCCCTGGATGCCTTCCGTCTTGCCAACCCTGGCCGGTGTGAAGGTGCATGGAATCGGAGCGTGACCACCTGCCGCGCCGATGATTACGCCCAGTTGCGCGAGGCGTGCGACCGCAATCCCTACCCAGTACAGGATGTGATTCTTCAGGGGCTGGATAGCGCGACGATTCGCCAGGTGGTGATCCGGCTGCTCGGTGATGGCAAGGGTGCGGCCCTGCTGGATGCGCTGAATCAGCCGGAACACGCCGCCTTGGCCGGACTGGCCCGCACGCCCTTGTTGCTGACCATGCTCTGTACGGTCTATCAGGCAGCGGACACGCTGCCGCGCAACCGGGGTCAGTTGCTCAAAAACTTCGTCGCCCAACGCTGGGCGTGGGAGCACCAGCGCAATCCCGAGGGCTGGATTCCTGCGGCGGTGCAGGAGTCGGCACTGGCGCGTTTGGCCTACGTGATTACGGAAAGCGCCGGGCGCGGCACCAGCGTCCCGCGTGCGTTTGCCGAGAAGCACCTGCGTGCCAGCGGCGGTGTGGCTGACCCGGCGGATCTGGTGCGACTGGCGCGATCCGCCGATCTGCTTGAGCCGCTTGCCGACGGCGCGCAGGTGCGCTTCACGCACCAGTTGGTGCAGGAGTATTTCGCGGCGGTGGCGTTGCGGGGCAAGCTCCAGCAAGCGGATGGGTGGCACACGCTGCCGGTGCTAGGCGGGGCGGCGAAGCGCTTGCTGGTGCGGCGCTACGCCCGCCCGGGCGCACGCACCAACTGGGAAGAGACACTGTTGCTGCTGGCGGGCATTGATGGCGAAGGCAGTTTGGCCCAAGAGCTCATCCGTGCCTTTCTCGGTGATCCCGTCCGTGCAGCGCAACTCATCCTCGCAAGCGACCTTCCGCCATCGCCTGAACTGGAAACCGAGATCCGCGAAGGGCTGACTGCGCTGGTTCGTGACGAAGCACAAACGCAGAATCGCCGACGAGCGGCTGGGTCGCTCTCTACCCAACTCCAGCATCCGTACATCCCTACCACGCGGGCGGCGTGGCAGCGTGAGTTTCAGCGGCGCAATGCGCGGTTTGGCGCACCCGATGGCTATTTCTGCTACCTTCCCGCCGGGCGCTACCGCATCGGTGGGTGGGAAAAAGGTGAGCCGACGGCAGATCACGATGTTGCGGCCTTCTGGGTCGCCCGTCTGCCGGTGACGGTCGCGCAGTACGCACCCTTTGTGGCCGAGGGCTATGGCAAAGACGCCGAGCATTGGTGGACAACGGCAGGCTGGCAGTGGAAGCAGGCGCAGCAGCGCACGAAGCCGTGGGGCTGGAATGACGCGAAGTACAGTGGCGCAAACCAGCCGGTCATTGGCGTGACGTGGTATGAGGCAACCGCCTATTGTGCGTGGCTCAGTGCCCAGGTCGCTGCCCCGGGGTATGCGGTTCGCCTGCCCACTGAGGCAGAGTGGGAAGTGGCGGCGGCGTATGACGGTTCTATGACCCATCGCACCTATCCGTGGGGTGAGAAGGAGGCAACCCCAGAGCGGGCGGTCTACGACGCCTGGAAGTTGGACGCGCCCGCGCCCGTGGGCCTCTGTCCCGCTGGGGCGGCGGCGTGCGGTGCGCTGGATGTGGTGGGGAATGTCTGGGAGTGGACAACAAGTAGCTACGAAGGCTATCCTGCCCAGAGCGATACCTTGGTAAAAGACTTTACAGTGAGCGATGTGCCGCTACGGGGAGGTACGTGGTATGATAGTAGCACATATGTTCGCTGCGGGGCGCGGTTCAGGTTTCCTCCCGACTCCGGGAACCTCAACTACGGTGTGCGGGTGGTGGTGTCCCCTCGCTCGCACAAAGGTTCTGATTTCTGACTTCTGAATCCTGTTTTCTGCATTTCTGAAATTCTGTCCGGTGTAAAGCGTTTTCAGGTTGTGACGAGCGGCTGGTGCGCCACCCATCCGGCGCGCCGTAGGCGCGGATCGCGATTTTTTTGGGGGCCGCTACGGAAAAGCGCACGCAAAGCCGCAAAGCCGCAAAGCCGATCATGGCTATCGGTTATCGGCTATCGGCTATCGGCTATACTTTTTGAGCGGAGATCATCGCCATGTCCGATCCTGACATTCACCGGCTACGCACTGAGATCGCCGAGCTTGAGGAAGAACTGGCGGCTGCGGATCGTCCGCGCATTCGCGCACGCCTGGAAACCGACCTCGCCAGGCTGCGCGCCGAACTGGCCGGTCTCCAAGCTGGTGTGGCACCGTTAGATCCGCCCGCCATCAGCGTAGATCAGTCCGGCCAATCCGGCGGGGTGAGCTTCGGCGCACACAACGCTTTTGTTGGCCCGGTCACTATCGGCGAGGTGGTGGGCCGCGACATCAACAATTACTACGGAGCCGATGCCATCACGGTAGCCCCGCTGGTACGGGCTTACCTGAGTGAACTGTCCGGCACCTGTACACAACTCTCCCTCGCCGACGCGGATAGCGTTGACCCGAAGAAGACGGCTACGCTTGAACTCCAGATGGTCTATGTTGGTCTGGAAGTGACGCGCCAGATTGATTTGCCGCCCGAAGACCCGCAGGAGCAGCGTGAACGGGCGGTACGTGTGATCAAACAGTGGGGCTTTGCGGGGGCAGAGGAATACGCGGCGGCCTACGACATGACCCATGAGACCGCACTTACCTACGTCATCGGGCGACTCACCCCGCGTGATCGGCAGCGGCGGTTGCGGGCGGTCGAGGTGCTTGCGGAACACCCTCGCCTCGTGCTCACCGGTACTCCGGGCAGCGGCAAGAGCAGCTTCGTGAGCTTTGTGAGTTTCTGTCTGGCCAAGGCATGGTGCGGCGAGGATGCGTGGCTCACCCATCTGGGCGCAGCCTGGCCTCACGGTCGGCTCATCCCCATCCGGGTGGTGCTGCGCGAGTTTGCTGCGTGGCTCGCCCACCGCCCGACGTCGCTTGCTGCCGATCCGGGGCTACTCTGGCAATGGCTGGAGCAGGACGCGAGCCAGCCTCGCCTGCTGGTGCAGCACCTCCGGGCCGCCTTTGCCGATGGGCAGGCGCTCCTGATGCTCGACGGCCTTGATGAGGTGCCTGCCGATGCGTTCGGTCACCCCCTTTGCACGTTGCTTCCCATCATCTCCGCGCTTGCCAGTGGGCGCGGGCGCTGCGTCGTCACCTGTCGTGTGCTGGATTACGAACGCGCCGAGCGCCGGTTGCCGGACTGGCCGGTCGAGCAGATCGCACCGCTCTCGGTAGCGTTGCGCGACCAGATGATTGACCGCTGGTTCGCGGCGCTGGTCAATCGTCCGACGCGTGGCACCCCGGCGGATCTGCGCGACGATTTGAAGCGGAACATCCCCGCCCGCCCGGAATTGGGCCGTCTGGCGGGCACCCCCTTGCTGCTGACGATGATGATTCAGCTCCAAGCCCACGATGGAGCCTTGCCCGGTGAGCAGGTGAAGCTCTACGAGCGCAGCGTCGATCTGCTTTTGCTCCAATGGCGGCGTGATGCCGCTGGGCGTGCCTCCCTCAGTGCGATTCTGGCCTTGCCGCAGTGGAGTGTATCAGACATGCACCGGCTGCTTGACCGGTTGGCCTATGCGGCCCACGCACGCGGGGTGATCGGCGATGCGGAACAGGGTGCCGACCTGCCCCGCCACATCCTGCTCGACACGGCGGCGACGTTCTTTCAGTCCTATGGTGCGGATCAAGATGTGAGCCGCGCACAGACGTTTTTGAACTATATCAGCGCCCACGGCAACGGAATCATTCAGCAGCACGATAAACGGACGTATCGATTCCCGCACCGCACCTTTCAGGAGTACCTAGCGGGGCAACGACTCCTGAGCGATGAGGACTGGCCTGCCGGTGAGGAGGAGTTTGTTGATCGGGCGCTCAAGGTCAGCGCCGGTGGGCCGCAGTGGCGCGAGGCGGTGCTGCTGGCGGTTAGCCACTCCGCGATTCATGGGCAGATCCGCCCGGTTCTCAGCTTGGCCGACGAGGTGTTGACCCGTTACACCCACGAGGGCGTTGGCCGCGACCTCCTGCTGGCGGCTGACATCCTGTTGGAAGTCGGGCGTAAGCGCGTGGTCGCGCGCAACCCGACCCTGTGGGCGCGCCTCTGCACGGCGATCACGGAGATGCTTCAGGCGCTCAACGCGGATCGGACAGCGGCGCGGTACCCAGTGGCCGAGCGGGTACGCGCCGGGTTCATGCTGGGCGCGCTGGGCGATGCGCGTATGCCGGTGACGGTCGCGCAGTGGCGAACGGAACTTGCCAAGCTTGCCAGCGGTGCGGGTGATGGCTACTTCTGCCCGATTGCTGCGGGAGATTACCGCATTGGCAGTGGTGACGATGATTCGGACGCACAGGACACCGAAAAACCACGGCATACGGTCAATCTCCCGCATGCCTACGGA
>CAIRDL010001004.1 GCA_903877345.1 uncultured Oscillochloris sp.
CCTTCAGCATACCCAAAGCTCACGTCCTCAAAGACCAATTCGCCGCGCATCGCTGCCCGGTGGCCGGTGGTGTTCTCGTCCAGCGCTGTCTCGTCGTTCATCAGGCTCAAAATACGCTCGGCACCGGAGAGGCCCATCTCAACCAGCATAAAGCTAAAGAGCGAGATGAAGGTGGGGAAGCGCAGTTGTCCAAAAAGGCCCAGGAAGGTCACGGCTTCGCCCACCGTCAGTTCGTGGCGCATAAAAAGCATGGCGACGTGGGCGAAAGCCAATCCAAAGGCCAATCCGTAGAGCAGCAGCGGCAAGTAACGGGCCTGAATGCGGCCTTGGGCGACAAACAGGTCGCGGTAGCGCCGCGCCGCCGCACTGAACTTCCCCTGTTCCTGCGCCTCCTGGGCATACGCCTTCACCACCTCGATGCCGCTCACCGCCTCGGCCAGATCAGCGTTGAGCGCGCCGAACTGGAAGCGTAGTTGCCCCGTCACCGGGTTCAGCGCCCGACTGTAGTGCCGCAGAGCTGGCACAAAGACGGCCAGAAAGAGCAGCGGCACCAGCAAGAGTTGCCAGTGCAACAGGGCAATCGCCGCTAACGGCACCACGGTACTGGTTAGCGAAATGTAGATCAGACTGACGCCGGGACTCACCATCAAGTTGAGTTGTTGCACATCATTGGTGGCGCGGGCCATCACATCACCAACCTGCTGGCGATTGTGGAAGGTCTGGCTTTTGCCGAGCAGACTGACGTACAACTCATCACGGGCATCCCGCTCAAGCCGTTGGGCGGTGAACTCGGTCGCGTACCAGGCCAAGAGGCTAGTCAGGCCATTGCCGACGCGGGCCGCGACAATCAGCAGGGCCAGCGTCAAGAGCGCCCCCAAGTCGGGGTGGCTCACAATCAAGTCGAAGGCTGCGCCGACTTGGATCAGGGCGAAGCTGTAGAGGGCGCTGCCAGTGACAAAGCCCGCTAACGCGGTGAGGGGCAGGTGCGGGTAGCGCCAGATGTGGCTGATGATCCAGCGTAACGGCGAGCGCCGGTCGTAGTCGTACGCTGTTGCGCTGGTGAATTCACGTTGGGACATAACTGAACCCTCGCTAGACAACAAAGGCAAACGGTAAAGCAGCCACGAAGCTTGCGCCCTTATTGTCCCACAACCCAAGCGACTTGCACGCCAAGGCTGCGCCCGTCAGGGCTGGCCCGGTCAAACTGGCGCGGGGTGAAGGTTGGCACGCGCAATGTGACCACGAGGTCGCCGCCCGTCGTTGGGGTGGGCAACGGCACCGTCAGTTCAGCCCACCCGACGGTGGCCGGGATTGTCCCGACGGGTTCACCGCCAACCCACACGGCAACCGGCACCGGCGGGGTGCCGGTCGGCTGCCCCGAGGCGAGCCGCAGCACCAGTGCGTGCGCCCCGGCAGGCGGAGTGAGCCGCAGGTCAGCTTGGGCCGTCGTCCAGCGAAAGCCGGTCTCGCCTTCACGCACGGCATGAACGCCCGCCACAAAGCCCAGGTCGAGACCATCACCCAGCGCAAGCCGCGCTGGTGCGGGCATAGCCGGGTACGCCCACAGCCAACGCTGGAGATCTTGGCGCGAGGCGGTCTCGTAGGCCAAGTCGGCGCGGGCCCCCGCAAGGTCGCCGAGGGCACGACGCACGGCACCACGCAGCACGCGGGCTTGGGGGTGGTCAGGCACAGCGGCGATGGCGGCGTCAAGTATGGCTAACGCGCCTTGCCGGTCGCCTGTGACGAGCGCAGCGCGGGCCAGCGCCACTTGGGCCAGTGCGGAGGCTGGATCGAGCGTCAGCGCCGCCGCCGCTTCGCCTTGCGCCAAGGCAAGTTCGCCTGTCTTCAGAGCAGCCTCGGCCCGCGCTAGGTGCCAATGTTTCCACCCCAACTGCCACGCCAGGGCCGGATAGGGCGCGTGCAGCAGGGTCAGGCTGAGGCCGAGCAGCGGTGCGAGGGTCGCTAGGCGAGCGCGCCAACCGCTGCGGCTTGCGCCTCCCACCAACACCAGGGCGGCGTAGGGCAACAGGGCCGGGTAGAGCGGTAGGCGGTAGCGCAACTCGACATGGAAGAGCAGCGTGGTCAGCAGCACGTAGAGCGCCCACGGGGCTAGGAGCCACGCCGGAGCACGCGCCATAGCCAATAGCCAGTAGCCGATAGCTCGACGCTTGTGGTCATTGCGCTTGTGATCGTAGGGTGCCAAGGTGTGAGGAACGAAGGTGTTGTACGTTAGCCCGTAGCTGCCTGCGAGGAGCAACACCAGCCAGAGGGCGTCACCGAGGAGGAGGCGCGTCCACAGTTCGGCGGGGGCAACCCAGATGGCGCGGCGGGCGCGGAGGTCGTCGCTCTGTTCGAGGGCAAAAAGCTTTCGTGCCTCGCCCCACGCCTTCGCCGCAAAACGGCCTGGATCAGCCAAAAGCACCGCGACCCCTTGGCGTGAGGCGACTTGTTGGCGCAACAGCCGGTCTGCCCCCAGCGCGTAGAGGTGCGCCTTGACCGCCTCGCGCCCTGCCGGGTCGTTGTCGAGCCACAGATTTTCGGCCCCGGTCGTATCAATGATGATCAGCCCACCGTAGGAGAGCGCATTCCGCGCTGTCCAGGGAAGAATCACGAGCAACGCAGCGCAGAGGAAAGGCAGGCTTTTGGCTTTTAGATTGTGGCTTGTGGCTTGTGGATTGATGAGCAGCCAAACTGCCCCCAACGGCAGCAGAGGCAGACCGACTGAGCGCACGAGGCACAAGGCACCGGCGGCGAGTCCGGCAAGGCTCGCCAGCGGCCAAGTGGTGCCACGACCTGCCCGCAACAGCAGCCAGAGCGTGGTCGTCAGCCCAAGCATGAACAGCGTCTCGGTCAGCAGTTCGGTCGCGTTGGCCGCTAGGGTGTAATTGAGCGCGCACAGGGTTGCCGCGAGCAGCGCCGCTCGTTGCGGCGAACGCCACTTGCCTTGGCCCGCCACTTCTTGGGTGAGCAGGTAGACGAGGGGCACCGTGGCGGCACTGATGAGCGCCTGGACGAGCCGTAGCTGTTGCACGAGCGAGTCAACCGCCAGGATGCTCGCGGCGAGAAAAAGGGTGTAGAGTGGCGGGCGCATCAGCCGCAACTCGACATACTGATGCTCGCGCAGCAAGGTCAAAGCCTGTTGCAGATACTCCTGCTCATCGCCGCCTAGTGGCTGAAACTCGCGCCAGCGCCAGACCGCGAGGCGCAACGCCAGCCCCGCCAGGGTGATGCCAGCGAGGAGAGCGAGGTCGCGCCAGTTGGGCTTGCTTTTGGCTTTTAGCTTTTGGATTTTGGATTATCGCCTGACGGCTACCGGCTCGCACGCAATTCGGCGCTGTCGAGTTGGAAGGCCAGACGACGCAATTGCCCTACCTGTGGCCCCTGTTGGGTGAGCAGGTCAAGGGCGTCGGGTACAAACGTCGGGGTTTGGAGCGTAATGACGAGGTCGCTGCCAATGGGTCGCGCTGGGAGCGCCAAACATGTCTCGGTGAGCGTGCGCGTCAGGGCGAAGCTGCCCAATGGTGTGCCGTCGAGGGTGGCTTGCACTGAAGGTAGCGCGAGGTCAGTGGGCCAGCCTAGCCCGCTGACGCGCAGACAGAGGTGGCGCGGGTTGCCCGTGCCAGCTTGCGGGAAGCGCAGCGTGGCTTCGCCGGTGGCCCAGCGCGTAGTGGCCCCCAGATCAGTGTCGTAGCGCCCTAGATAAAAGCCGTTGAGGTAGCCCAAGTCGTTGTCGTCGGCCACCTCAAGCCGGTCGCCCGCCAGACGTGGTGGAGCGAGCCAGTGCCACGCCCAGTTCACCGGGTTCTGGCTGTCAACCAGGGTTGGGCCAAACTCGCGCCGCGCCGCCTTCAGGTCGCCCATGTGGCGGAAGAGTTCGCCCGCGACCACCGCTGTCTGCCAGTCTTCCAAGGGCCGGGTCGGCGTCGTGGCAAGACGGGCGAGTCCTGCTGCCGGGTGGCCTTCTAGCCCATCGAGGAGCGGCGCACCCACGGCGGCGGCGTAGGCTGGCAGGTCGGGCGCGGCGAGGGCAGCACGAGCCGCCGCTGTGTCCCGCGCACTTAGGGCTGTCGCCAACGCTTCCTCGCGCAAATAGCCCGCACGGGTGGTCAAAGCGCGCCACGAGCTTGCGAGGCTCGACGGATATGGGCCAAGATAGGAGGCCCAACGCGCATCCTGCCCCGGCGCTCGTGGCTCCACATAGGCGTAGGGCGAAGCGGCCACTAGCCACAGCAGACCGGCGAGGGTCGCGCAAGCTGCCCCGTAGCGCGAACGCAGCGCGGGGATTAGCCGGGGCCACGCGGCGAGGGCGGCACCTGTTAGGGCGAAGGCGCAGGGCATTAGGGGCACGCGGAAGCGGTTAATCGCGAAGAGTAGTGGTGCCGCCGCCAGATTGTAGAGCAGCCACAGGCCGATGAGGGCGAGGAGCGCGTTGGCCCGTTTTGCCCCCACCCCCTGCCCCTCCCCCGTTGGGGGAGGGGAGTCAGACAAGCGACTCTTTTGCCCGCGTAAATAGGCCCAACCAAGCACCGCCAGGGGCAACGCCAGCACATAGAGCGTATCGTCGAGCAGGAAGAGGGCGATCACGTACCAGGGCGGCAAGCGACCCAGGGCGAAACCTTTGCTGAGCCGTTCGTCGCCGGTGTAGTTGATCTGAAAAAGATCTACCAACTCGGTCAGGCTTTTTGTGACGAAAGCTAAGGGCCGGGCGCGTAATAGGCACCACGCTTCTGCGGTGAGGAGGCGCTGGCGGTCGCCTTGGGTCAGGGCGGGTGCGCGTTCAAGGGCCGTCAGCAATGCGGTATCGCCCGCCGCGTAGAGACAGGCCGGGGCGCGGCTCACGGTTCCGTCGGCCTCGCGCCGTTCCGCCAAAAGCGCCTGGCGTTGCTCAAGCCTTAGCGTTGGGTCGAGGAGCGCCAGCACCAAGCTGCGGGTTGGTTCGTCGCTGCGCCCGCCATCGTAGGCGGTGCGCGCCCCCAGCGCCAGATTGAATGCCCCCGTCGTGTCTACCGCAATCAGGCCACCGTAGGCGCGGGTGGCGTAGAGCGACCACGGGGCAATGGTTAGCCCTGCAGTAAGCGCTAAGACCAGCGGTGGCCCCCAGCGCCGCCCCGTCATCCACCATGCCCAGATGACCACAATGGGTAAAAAGCCCAGCGTGAGCCCACGGGTTAGGGTGGCAAGCCCCAACAGAATCCCCGCAAGGCCCAGATAAAGAGACCCGTCAGGTCTAGGAAGTTGTTTGGGCGCAGGGACGCTAGTTAGCTCCTGCCTGTGATCGGCTGTGGGCAACCGGCTGTTGTCTGGCTTTTGTCCTCCTCCAACCCAAACGCCCACTGCAACCAACGCCCCCAACAGCAGGGTCACGAATAAGGTTTCGCTGAGCGCTAGTTGGGTGTACGTCGCCAAGGGCAAATAGAGCGCCGTCAGCAGGGCTGCCGCACCCGCCGCTTGTCGTTTGCCGCCTGTGAGTTGGTGTGTGAGCGTGTAGGTCAGGGCGATGTTTAGCAGACTGAGGATGGTTTGGGTGACGAAGATTGGCGCGAGAGTCGGGCCGAAGAGGGCGCGGTGGGCTGCGAGGAAGAGCGGATAGAGCGGTGCGCGTGTCCAGAGGTATTGCGTGTGCCAGGCGAAGCCGCGCCCTTGGGCTAACCAGTCCGCCGAGGCGAGATATTCGGCTTCGTCGGAGATCAGGCCCAGACGCGGTAACGTGCCCCACAG
>CAIRDL010001005.1 GCA_903877345.1 uncultured Oscillochloris sp.
ACCCGGCGTACTGGCGCATCGTCCAAAGCCGCCCACGGTACATTGTGGGGTAGATGCCACGGGTGAAAGGGTACTGCCCCGGATCCGGCTGCGGTTCACCGACATTAGCGGCGCGATAGACCGGCTCAACGGGCAGGCCCGAGTCGGTGATGCGCTCGGCGCTAGTGGTCGCCATTGCAAAGCTCCTTCAGGTGGGGGAGGCAAAACCTGCCCGCTATTATACACAGCTTGCGCCAACCTGCCCTTCAGGCTGATTGCCGCAAAAGAGAGGCGATTGACCTCTTGACGATATATCGCTATCGTGCTACACTGGCGACGTAACGATATATCGAAGGAGTTTATGCAATGCGGAACCGATACCATCACCATCACTGGCACGATCATGACTGGCACGAGGCGGACGACGAGACGGACGACGAGCGCGGTGGCCCTGGGGTCTGGTGTGGCCCCGGACATGCTTTTTTCGAGCGGGGCGGGCCGGGGCGCTTTTGGGGTGGCCCCAAGGGGCACGGGCCGTTTGGCCCCGGTGGGCCATTTGGCCCTGGCGGGCCGTTCGGGCCGGGTGGGCCATTTGGCCCCGGTGGCGATGATCCGTTTGGTGGGCCACGCCGCCGTCACCGCCGGGGCGACATTCGCTTCGCCCTGCTCGAACTGTTGGCCGAGCAGCCCCGCCACGGCTATGAGCTGATCAAGGCGCTCGAAAGCCGCTACGCCGGGTTTTACCGCCCCAGCCCTGGCTCGGTCTACCCAACGCTTCAGATGCTTGAGGATGAAGGGCACCTGACGAGTGCTCACGTCGAGGGTAAGCGAGTCTACACCATCACGGCAAGTGGGCGCGCGCTCTTGGCCGAACGCCCGGCGGTGGAGCGCGGCGGGCGTTCCTTCCGCCAGAACGAGGCCGAGGAACTGGGCGAACTGCGCCGCAACGCCCTGGCCCTTTTCGAGAGCATTATGCAGGCGGCGCGCCACGGCACACCCGAACAGGCCCGGTCAGTCATTCAGCTCATCGAGCGCACCCGCCGCGAGATCTACGCGATCCTTGCTCTTGAGGATGCGAGCTAAGCGAGGTTGCAGGGGGCGGGAGTCAGGTTTCAGGTCGAGCGCAGCAGAACGCCATGAAGCTTCTCGTAACGTCACCCCCCCTCCGCGTAAGCGCGAAGGGGGGTGCTGTGCGTAAACGGATCGTTTTAACTGACGGTTCGTAGCGCAGGCTTCCCGCCTGCCGCGCCTATGAACGGTCTGGACTTTAGCGTACCACCTGCACTAGCGGCGTGTAGTTGCGCGTAAAGACATACGGATCGGGAACCGCATTCGTCACTGAAAAAGCTTCCGTGGCGGAGAGCACAGCGGTTCCACTGATCAGCGTGGTGGCCTGAAATGGGAACCCTGGAGGGATAACCCCCGGAAGGACAGCCCCGCTCGCTTGCGCCACGAGCAGACTGAAGCTGTCTTGCACTTCCGCGCTCTTGAACTCACAGTGTCCGTAGCGTGACACGAGGAACGGGGTGACGTTGGTGTTGCCGACGGCCTGCTTTTTCAGAATGTAAAGGTAGCTCTGTTCAACTGGCACGATGGGATCGTAGCTGGTGTGAACCAGCACCAGCGGGATTTTTGGCTGGCCCGTGGTCGCGTACGCCTGCATGGCAGTCACAGCTGCTGGGCTGGCGGTCGCCCGTGGTACCGCCTTGTTTAGCCGCATGTCATTCGTTGAGCCTAAGCCACGGTACCAGTAGGCGTGGTTATCAACGGGATTGCCGCCGAGCCGCACCGCCGAGTCTTCACGCGAGAGGAAGGTGAAGTAGCTCAGGCCCACAATCGTTGTCAGTACCGAGGTGGAGTTGAGCGGATCAGGATCAATCGCCGCCTTCGCAACGGTGATGAGTTGGCTCGCCGCCGCTCTGTTGCTGATCACCCCAAAGGCGATGCTTGGCTGGTAGGTACTCTCCCAAACCGCCTGGGTCGTCATGCTAATGGGTTGGGTTGTCCAACTTGCCACGACATTCGCGAACAGGGTGCGGTAGAGCGCGTCAAAATCACCCCAGTACTTCACTTGGCGCGGGAAGTCGCCGACGATGCCGCAGAGCGCCAGCGCCCCAGCGAAAACCCCATTGGGGTTGCGCTCGGCTAGTTGGGCGGTGATCAGCCCGCCCATCGAGGCTCCTGCTAAGTAGATTTTCCGGGCCGTTGCCGTTGGCGGGTAGGTCTTGTTGAAGTAAGCAACCAAGGCGAGGAGATCCGCCTCGGCGTCAATCACGACGAGGCCATTGGCGGGGTAGGTTGCGGTGATGAAGGCATAGCCAAGACCCGTGACGAGATCAGGCACGTAGGTCTTATCGCTAAGCGAATCCTGATACGTGGCAGCGTAGCCGGGCGCTTGGTAGCCGTGCGCCCAGACGACCACATCAATATTGATCGGGGTGTCTGGAACCAAGTCCACGGCGGCGGGGCTACAGATCTTCCATTTTGAACCACTCGTCTGGGGCGTCTCAACACATGTCGCTGCCGCTAACGTAGCGGGGTTGGCAGGGGTTGCCTTTGCCTGTTGTGGAAAGTCAACACTCACCAACAGGGTCGCCAGCAACGTGAACAGGAGCAGCCAACGGACGTGCATAGAACCTCCTCACACTTAGCGCAGAAAACACAAGCGCCCCAGCAGAAGCTACACCGGGCGAAGCTTCGCGTAAGCTATCCTAGCAGGGGTCGGGTCTGGTTTGGCAAAAGGTGAGGCGTTGGACGAAGCGGCGAGAGCGTAGGCGTGGCGGGTTGGGCCAATGGGTTGCTGACGGCCCAACTATAACACTTTTTTGGCAGTAGCGCAGAAGGAATGCTTATGAGCGAGTCCGCCGTGCTTTTTTGGCAAGCCGCCGTAACGTAACCTCTGTCAGAAGTTGGCTGAAAAGGGATGGCTCCGTCTTAGGACAGCGTACCGGAAATCCGTAGCGGGTTGTGCGGCCTGGGAGTGCGGGCGTCGCGCCCTCCACACGGTCACGAGGGCGAGACGCCCTCGCTCCCAGATTCTTTAGCTGAAGGTCTTTTCAGACAGCCTCGAAAGAGTCCTCTCTTACCGAGAAAGAGTCCCCTCGCAGTGTGTAAGAGGCGACAGTCGGCTTGGTTAGCGTAGCCGAGGGCTTCAGCCCCACGGCGAACGACTTTGACGTAGCCCTGGCATTGGCCGTCATGGCGGTCGCAAAATCGTTCGCAAGCTCACGTCCGGTGGCTGAAGCCATTGGCAACGGCTTGCGAGAAACTCGCCCTCACGCAAAGCCGCGCTGAACCTACGGCCCGTAGAGGAGCAGGCGGGCGTAGTGTTCGATCACACCCGGCAGGGGCGTCTGGGCGAAGCGGTCATTATCAACACCAAAGGTGACATCGGTTTCATGCAGCGCGTAGCGCTCAACAGCAGTCGCATCGAGCGTGTGCATGGCCCAGACCAGTTCGAGCATCCGTTCAGGGGGCATATCAGTCTGGGTATAGTCAGCACACGCGCCGGTGAGCCGCTCAGCGGCGAGGAGATTGGCGAGGTAGCCACGGTCGCGCAGGGCTTGGGCGATGGCAAGCAGGACGACCTGTTGGCGTCCGCCACGCTCGAAGTCGCTGTCGGGGTGGCGAATACGTGCATAGGTAAGCGCGGTGGCACCGTCCATCACTTGGGGGCCGGACATGAAACGTACCGTGGTCGTACCTCGGTCGAGGGTGGGAAAACTGTCATCGGCGAGGGGCCGCTCAACATTGACGGTAATGCCGCCAAGCGTGTCAATGAGGGCGGCGAAACCACGGAAATCAGTCACGGCAACATAGTCAATTGGCACGCCAAGCAACGCACTGACCGTGGCACGGGCGAGCGCCATGCCGGCTCCCGGCGGCCCGTCATGCTCGCCCCAGAGGTAGGCCGCATTGAGCCGATTGTGGTCGTGACCAGGAATGGGGATCCACAGGTCACGAGGGAGTGAGAGCACGGCGACGCGCTGCGTGGCTGGTTCGATCCGCACGACGAGGATGGCGTCACTGCGAGGGATGACTTGCTCTGCGGGGCGTCTATCGGTGCCGAGGAGCAGGATGGTGGCGGGCTGCGGTGCCCCGGCGGCGGTAGTGGCTACGGTAGGCAAGGCGAGCAAGGGGGCCGCATTCGGGTCACGCGCTACGTTCGGGGCAGGCGTGACGACCATCGCCGCGAGGTTGCGTCCGGTGCCGAGGGTAAGCGCGAGCAGAACACCAGCGCTGATTGCCGCAACCACGGTGCCAAGGAGCAGAACCAAGCGGGGGGCAGACCGACGGCGCGGTGCGGCAGGACGACGGGTGTGGTTCAACGCAAACTCCCGCGAACGTCCCCGGCCTTCTGGCGAAGCCGGGGGCAAACATACGGGGAGGATTATAGCGCACTGGTTCAGCAAGACAAGCGTGAACTCAGACGGCAACCATCTGGCGCAGTTGCTGGTTGCGACTCAGGCGACCCAAGACGTTGCGCTTGACGTTGTAGACATCGTTGACGCTGCTGAACAAGTCGCTACGTTTCGCGTAAATGGCCCGTGGCGTCAGGCCCAGCACAAATGAACAGTAGACCACCACGCGCTCAACTTCACCATTGAGTTGTTCGTTAATGAAGTGCCAGAACTCCTCACGGTCAACCCGACGCACCGCCTCTTCGTCCGGGGCGGTTTGGGGGCCGTGGTTAGGGCTGACCGTCTCTTCGGGCAGCATCTCCGACCACGACTGCGCCCGCACGCTGTCTATGACCACACTGGTGGCGCAGAGTTGGAGGTACTGGAGCAGCGAAGCGAGACTCGGGAAGGCGGCGAAACGCTCGGGGTTGAGCGCCCGCCAGAATTTGGTGAAAGCCCCGACGACGAAATACTCGCTGCTCTCGCCGCTGCTGGTAAAGGCCCCACTGCGCCGAATCCAACCCTCAACGAGGCCGCTATAGTGCAGGTACAGTTGCTCCCACGCCAACTCGTCACGCTCGACAAGGGCGCGGCGAAACAGTTCATAGCTGAAACTGGTGTTGTGGGGTTGGCCACGATAGAAATGCTCGCTCTCGGTCGCGCAACGCCGTACCAGGGCGGTAAGATCCATCTGGGTCAAGGGGCCATCGCAGGCAGCGAACTCGGCATCGTGGCTCGGGCGGGGGTGGAGGGCGGCGCTAGGGATGCTACCCTGAGCGTTGCGGGGATGCGGGTCTATCGGCTGGGTGATCATGGCCTCCTCAACTCTCGCGGCGCATGAGACCGGCAATCTAGGGGCTTGCCACGGCTCAGGCGGCGGGCTGAACAGCTTGGCTAGCGCCTCGGCACCGCCACACTTCAGGCTGATTGTAGGCTGTCGGCCAAAGGGTGAGAAGGTCGTGCGATGAACAAACAATTACAAGCGCTACGGCAGACTGTCGTAGCAATTGCGGCAACACGGGCGCGACTCGGATTCGTCAGTGCGTGCTGAGCGCCGTGTGGTTCGCCGCCGAACTGAACGGAGTACAAAATCCTTTTCGGCCAAGAGCGCCAGCGTACGGTGTAGGCGGTAGGGTTCAGGGTTCAGGTTGAGCGCATCAGAAAGCTGTGCGCCAGCCAAGACTGCAACGTAGCCCGGAACTTGTTTTAAGCATAGCGCTACTACTGACGGTGGTTCAAGTGGCGGAGCGGACGAAAGGAAGCGGATCCTTTCAATTGTTCTGTTGTGCCCCATACCGCGTGCTGCGTGATCGGTCAGGGTACGGCCTAGTCACGGATCACGTAGTACGGATCAGGTGGCATTTGGGGGGCGACTGATGACTAGGAACGCCTTGGCGCGGTGGTGTGCACAGACTGCCCATTTCCAGCTACAATAAGATGACACTTCGTTGCCTAACACTTTGGCCGCAGGAAATACCTAGAGCGGTCGCGGGCCGCTTAGGATAGAGTAGCGCAGGTCTGGGCGGAGCACCGTCCTGGTCGCCGACAGACCCTAGAAGAGGAACCGCCTGATGGTTGCGTATCAGACTCATCCTAGCGAAGCGAACGTCCCCGGGGCCGTGGACCCCCTCACGAACCACGCAGAGTCGCGCTCGACCCTAGCTCATCCTCGTCAGGTAGGGGGCGTCCTTGAGTTGTTTGAGCGTGCCCAGCTCATGACTGACCTTGAGGCAGTCGAGCAACTTTTACTGGTACGGGCGACCTCACAATCGGAGGTAATTACGAGTGCCAGTACGCACACGATTCGCTCAGGGGGAAAACGATTGCGGGCCGCATTGGCCTTGTTGGCCGCCCGCCTTGGTCAGTACGATCTGCCAAATGTGATTCACGCTGCTGCCGCCGTTGAGCTGATCCAGGCCGCTTCGTTGGTTCACGACGACTTGGTTGATCAGGCGGCCCGTCGCCGTGGCCGCGTGACGGTGCATGCGCGCTGGGATAACGATGTCGCCCTGATGGTGGGGGATTTCTTCTTCGCCTTGGCTTCGCGTGAGATGGCGCTGAGCCCGGATCCGCGCATCATCACCTACTACGCCCAAGCGGTGCAGACGATTGTGGAGGGTGAACTGAGCCCCGTCACGCTGATCGAACCTGTCGCACCCGCACTGGAGCAGTACTACTACAAGACTGGGGCGAAGACGGCCTCGCTTTTTGAGGCGGCATGTAAAGCGGGGATGGCCGCCGGTGGCGGAGACGAGGGCCAGATCGTTGCCTTGGGGCGCTATGGCTTTGCCTTGGGAATGGCGTTCCAGATCATTGACGACATCCTCGATTTCACCAGTGATGAAGTGACGTTGGGCAAGCCCGCCGGCAATGATTTGCGTCAGGGTACGATTACGCTGCCACTGATTTACGCCGTGGCCCGCACGGGGAGCTCGCGCCTGCGGGCGCTGATCGAGCAAGGGCTACCGACCGAGGCGCAGGTGCGGGCGGCGATTGCGGAGGTGACGGCGGCGGGTGGAATTGATGCGGCGATGGCCGAGGCCCGTCGGTTCATCAGCGAGGCGAGTGCCCAACTTGCCGCGTTCCCGGCGTCGCCCGCGCATCGGGCACTGGTTGACCTGGCCCACTTCGTGATCTACCGCGAGGCGTAGGCTTGCCCAAGCCAAGGGGCCGGGTTGTCAGCGGAGGGTCGCAAGGTTCAGAAGGGGCGGTTTCAGCTTGACAGTTCGTAGGAGGGGCTTTAGCCCCGTGCAAGGCTTTGTAACGCGGCTGAAGCCGCTACTACGAACTGAATAGACTGTCAAGCTGATTTGAACCATGCCTTAGCCGAAAAGCCCGATAATTTGCACGATGGTCTGGAGCCAAAACACGAGGCGGGCAGCGAGGGTGAGGGTCGGCAATGGCTGCACGGTCGTGGCGGCTGCATTATCGGCCCGGTTCACCTCGGCAAAAAGCAGCGCTGCGGGGTCAACCACCGCAGCTACCGGCTGCGCACCAGGGGGCAGCGCGAGCGTGATACGGGTGGCGATGCCGTCAAGGGGGTAGGTCTGGGTGGCACCGTTGGCGAAACTCACCAGCACGCTGGTGGGGACGCGCACGCTGCCGGTGCGTTCGATGGTGACAGAACTGTCTGTAATGGGCAGCACCCGGTAGTCAATCTGGCCGGTGGTGGCGATGAAATCGTCAAAAAACCAGCTTAGATCGCCCAACTCGCGTTCCATGACCGCACGGAAGTCGGCGGCAGTCGGGTGGCGGTAGCGCCAAGCGGCCAAATAGGCGGTCATTGCCTTGCGGAAACGCTCAGCCCCGGCCACCCGCTCCAAGGTAATGAAGCCGACGGCGGGCTTACAATAGGCCCCAAGCGCGTAGTCGCCCCCGTAGGCCCAAGCGGGTAAGTCGGCGCGCACGGCGGGCTGGCTGGCGTAGGTCGTCCAATCCAGGGTGGCGGCGCTGATGCTTGGGCCGAGCCGCAACTGCCGCCCCGTCGTCTCCATCAGGCGCGCCCCGCTGTACTCAGTCAGCCCTTCATCAAGCCAAGGCTCGCGAGCCTCATTGGTGGCGGTCTGCATCGGCCACCACTGATGGCCGATTTCGTGGGCGATCACCAGTTCATCGTAGCCGTCACTGAGCGGCAGACTGTCGCCGCTCCCGGTAATCAGGGTTGGGTATTCCATCCCACCGGCCCCACCAGCGTTCGCCGGCACATCAACGACAGTCAAACGGGCGTGCGGGTATACGCCGTACCAGGCACCGTAGGTCAGGAGCGAGTCAACGGCGATCTTGAGGTAGCGCTGGGCGCTCGCCCGGTGTTCGGGCAGCAAAAAGAGCTTGACCTCAGTAGGGCCAGCCTGGGTCGTGTGTATTTGGAAATCGGGCGAGGCAGCGAAGGCGAAATCGCTGACGTTTTCCGCGATAAACGTCTGACTCTGTACCTCATCGGCAATAGTAGCTTCCCCAACAGGCAGCCCCGTGGCGGCGATGACGTAAGCGGCAGGGGCGGTGATAGTGATTTCGTAGCGCCCGAAGTCGTGAAAAAACTCGCTGTTGAGGTGCCAGGGCTCCGTATCCCACTGCCCCCGATCATAGACCGCCAGTTTCGGATACCACTGGCCGACCATAAAAAAGGTGTCGTCGCGCCCGCCGTAGCCGGTGCGGGCGAAGACCCGGGGGAGGAGGCTTGTCCAGGCGACCTCGAGCGTAACCGCTTGACCAGGGGCAAGGAGCATAGGCAGGGGGACGTGCAAAAGCGTATCGGTGAGCGTGCTGGTGGCGAGGAGATCGCCCCCGCCCTGGAGGGTGAGGCGCGTGAGGGTGAGGTCGCCGCGAGTCGCGTCGGCGGCGAAACCCCGGTGACTGCCGCCCGACTCGCGCATCCAGACGGTATCATCGGCGCTAAATGCCTTCAGATAGAGGTGCAGCCAGAGTTCGTGCAACGGGTCGGTGGCGGGGTTGGTGTAGGTCATGCGGCCCTCGCCGCGCACCGTCTTGGTCGTCGGGTCGAGGGTAACGGCAAGCGTGTAGGCGGCAGTCTGCGGCGCACTGGTGAGGCTCTGGCTGCGGGGCTTGGGCTGCGGCGCGGCGAGAGCAGCGCTGAGAACGAGGGCCAAGAGCAGAACCAGGAGAAGCCAGTGATAGCGCATCGGCGGCCTCTTAGCCTTGCATATGACTAAAATCTGTGGAATCGCAGCATGCTGTTGAAGTGCAAACCATTGGTACTTCGTTGTCTGGGCGCGTATCTTGACACATCTGTACGGATTATACCAGCAACGGCGGTGTCATGCAATCCAAAACCTGAAGCCACCCAACGACGGGTAAGCGCGCCAAAGCAAAGAAGAACGGCTGCCTTGCGGCAGCCGTGAGGGATAGCGGGGAAAAAGGGGGCGACGTGAGGCCGGTTTGGGGAGGGTAGCGCTTGGTTGCGATGACCGCCGCAATCATCGTCTGATCTGTTGGCCCCAGTATAGAGGGTGGTCTACGCCGC
>CAIRDL010001006.1 GCA_903877345.1 uncultured Oscillochloris sp.
CTCACGCAAAGCCGCAAAGCCGCAAAGCGCATGGGGCAGGTTGTAAAGCTGAAGCTGCCGTTGCTGAAGCATGCCCAAAGGCACAAAGCGCACAAAGACCGAGCTGGTAGGTTTGGCATCTTTGTAGCCTTTGTGCTTTTTTGGTAAAAATTATGACGATGAAGGTTGCGCCCACGGCTCCGGGGCCGCTCAAGACGTGGCTGATGGCGATTCGGGTGCCGACGCTGCCTGCGGCGGTGGTGCCGGTGCTGGTCGGTTCAGCGACGGCCCTCGCCGACCGACAGTTCAACGCGCTGGCCTTTGTGGCGGCGCTGCTCGCCTCGCTGCTCATCCAGATCGGCACCAACCTCGCCAACGACTATTTCGACCACCAAAAGGGTGCCGATACCGCCGAACGCCTTGGCCCCACTCGCGTAACCCAGAGCGGTCTGGTGCCTCCGGCGACCGTGCGCACCGCCATGCTGCTTTGCTTCGGCTGCGCGGCGCTCTGCGGGGCCGTCCTGATTTACATCGGCGGTTGGCCGATCCTCTTGGTCGGCCTGCTCTCCATCGCTTCGGGCATTCTCTACACCGGCGGGCCGTTTCCCTTGGGCTACAACGGCCTAGGTGATATTTTCACCTTCATCTTCTTCGGCGTCGTGGCGGTGTTGGGCACCGATTACCTGCACACCGGGGCGTTCCGTTGGGTGGCCTTGCTGGCGAGTTTGCCGGTGGCGCTGTTGGTGACGGCAATTATCGTGGTGAACAACCTGCGCGATGTGCCGACCGACCGCAAGGCCGGGAAGCACACGCTGGCGGTGATCTTCGGCGAACGCTTCGCCCGGATTGAGTATGATGTCCTCGTGGGCGGGGCGTTTCTCTGCCTGCCAGTGGTCTGGCTGGGCGGCGGGGCTTCGCCCTTTACCCTCCTGGCCTGGCTGAGTATTCCCCTCGCTCTGCCCATGCTCAAGCTGATCAGCAACGAACAGGGCCAAGCGCTCAACGCGGGCCTACGCGGGACGGCGCGGCTGCATATGGTTTTTGGGGCGCTGCTGGCGTTGGGGCTGCTATTGGGGGCGCGGTGAGCGGCTGTTGGGGCGAAGCATTGGCCCACCGCGTCGGAAGGGCTTTCCGGGTACGGGGATGATGGGCATGTTGGGGCGAAGCATTGGCCCACCGCGTCGGAAGGGCTTTCTGGTTACGGGAGCTATTGCGGGGATGGGATTCACGCCTTTCCCGCACGGCCAATGCTTCGCCCTTACCGGGGGACGGGAGCTTCACCCTTACGGGACGCGAGGATGATGGGCACGTTGGGGCGAAGCATTGGCCCACCGCGTCGGAAGGGCTTTCTGGTTACGGGAGCTATTGCGGGGATGGGATTCACGCCTTTCCCGCACGGCCAATGCTTCGCCCCTACTGGTGACGACGCTATGCCTTATGATCCGAAAAAACACCATCGGCGTTCGATTCGTTTGGCGGGCTACGACTATACGCAACCCGGTGCTTATTTTGTGACTCTCTGTACGCAGGA
Source organism: uncultured Oscillochloris sp. (assembly GCA_903877345.1). Lineage (GTDB taxonomy): Bacteria > Chloroflexota > Chloroflexia > Chloroflexales > Chloroflexaceae > CAIWXH01. The sequence continues at coordinate 1,511 of CAIRDL010001006.1, forward strand.
TCGTGCGCCCATTTTGGGCGATCTGACGACGACTGCGGTGACGCTCTCGCCTGTTGGGGAGGTAGTTCAGCGCTGTTGGCTTGCGCTGCCCCACCATTTCCCCCAAGTTGAACTGGACGCTTGGGTGATTATGCCGGATCATTTCCACGCTATTGTCGTCCTTGGCGCTGCCCCTGTCTCTCAGGAGCCTATGCCTAAGGCGCTGGCGCATGGGACGCGCCCAGACTCCCTTGCTGCGGTGATCCAGAACTTCAAGTCGGTTTCGACCCGTCGGACGAACCAATTGCGGACAACTGCAGGTGCCTCGCTCTGGCAACGCGATTACTATGAGCGGATCGTTCGCACCCCGCAAGCTTTGGACACTATACGGCAGTATATTGCCGCTAATCCGGCCCGTGCCTTTGCCCAAGCTGGACGAACATAGCCCCCGCGCCTTACGCAACGAGATCACGTTATGGCGGTTCCAAGACTTGGGTGGGTAACACCCCGCTACGCCCTTGCAACCCTAATGCTGGTTTTCAGCCTGGTGCTGATCGGCGCAGCATCGTACAAATATGCCTACTGGGGCTTCGGCTTCGACATGGTGGATTTCCACATGCCGATTTGGGGCACCACCGTGGGCCGCTTCCTCCTCGTTTCACGCTACAATTTCACTGATACGTTTATGGGTCTTGATGTGGCACTGGGCTTTTTGCCCGCTGTGCCGTTCTACGCCCTGGTGCCTTCAGCCTATACGCTGGTGGTCGTGCAGACGCTTTTCCTCGTTTCGGCGGCGCTGCCGGTGTACCTGATCGCCCGCGACCGCTTGGGTAACGCATGGGCTGGCGTGGCGTTTGCCGCTGTCTATTTGCTCTATCCAACGACCCAGTTTATGGGGATGGCCGCACCTTTTCAGCCACGGGTGCCGGGGCTGGTGGCGCTGTTGTGGGCTTTCTGGTGCTTGGAGCAGCGCAAGTTGGGGCCGTATCTGTTGCTGCTTGCCTTGGCGCTGCTCACGCGCACGGACGCGGCGCTGGTCGTGGTGGCTTTCGGTATGTACGCGGCGCTGCGCCGACTGCCGTGGGCGTACAGCGCGGTGCCGTTGGGCGTGGGGTTGATCTATTTTTACCTTGCTATTACCTATATCACGCCGCTGTTCTATCGTTCGAGCTTTCACCCGCAGCAGATCGAACTGCCCTTTGACCTGAACCGCGACTATAACGCGCTGTGGCCGTGCGGCGTCAGCCCGCAAGCCTGTTACTATATGCACTTGGGGAGCGGCATCCCCAACATTATCAAAAACCTGTTGACGCACCCGGTCGAGGTCTTCTTCTTCATCGGCCAACCCGCCAAGCTGCTTTACTTGGCCCTGATGTTTGGTGGCCTGCTCTGTCTGCCGCTTTTTGCGCCCCGTGAACTGCTCTTGGCCGCGCCAATCTTTGCCATCAACCTGCTCTCGAATCGGATCTACCAGTATGTGATTACGGAGCAGTACCAGATTCTCGCCATTCCCGGCATGGTGATCGCCGCGATCTACGGGGCGGCATGGCTGAACGAGACCTTTGCGCGCACCACGCCACGCAGTACCCGCCTCCGTCCGGCGCTGGCCCTGGGGCTGGTGGGGCTGATTGCGCTGCTGAATCTGCCACTGAAGAACCCGGTCGTCTCGGCCCTGCGCTACCCCGAACGGCCTGCCCGCGTGGCGATTATGGAGCGGATGCGGGCGGCGCTCCCGCCAGACGCCAAGGTGGCGGCAACCTCATTTCTCGCGCCCCACCTGTTGCCGCGCCTGACGCTCTACTACATTCCCGGTGGTAAGATGCACCACCAACCCGCCGAGGCCGACTACGCTTTCATTGATGCCCGCGCTGCCGGTCTGCGCGCTGAGATCGCCCAGGGCAATGATCTTCTCGCCCACCTGCTTGCTGACCCGGCATGGACGGTTGTTGATCAGGAAGATGACCTGTATCTACTGCGGAAGAGGACACCATGACCACCACTAGGCTTGAGCGAGCGATTGACCCTTGGCTCCGGCATATGACGTGGCGGCGCGATTTTGCCAAGTGGCGGGAGCGGCGGATTAACCAAGAACGCTATCAGGATGAGCGCATGCGGCTGGTTGAGCACGCGGCTGGCTCACTCGAAGGTCAGCGCTTGCTTGATTTGGGGGCGGGCATGGGCGGCTTCGCAGTCGCGGCGGCACTCGCGAAGGCCCAGGTGACCGCATGTGAATTTAACCCCGCTTATTGTGAAATCATTCGGTTGCGGGCGGCGCGACACCGGCTTTCGCTCCCCATTTTCAACGCCGCCGGTGAATCGTTGCCTTTCGGCAAGGCTAGTTTTGACCTCGTGGTGGCTTGGGATGTCCTCGAACATGTCCAGTCGCCCAAAGCGTTGCTCAGCGAAATCGCCCGTGTGTTGCGCCCCGGTGGGCATTGTGTGCTAACGGCGATCAACCGGCGGGCGTGGATTGATCCGCACTATCACTTGGCCGGAATTAACTGGCTACCACGCCCCATGGCCGAACGCATCATCGCCGAGCGCGGGCGCGGCAAAGGCGGGGCCGCTTTCCGCGACCTGCAGCAACTCAGCAAGATGCACTATTTCCACTACGGGCAAATTGTGCGCCTCTGCAAACGCCACGGCTTTAAGGTGAAGGATCTGCGCCAAGAGTTGCTGCGCCGGGGCGAGTTGCATAGCCCCAAATTGACCCACCGCGTCATGCGGGCCGCGCTCCGCACCATCAAGCTGGAAGGTCTGGCCTATCGCATTCAGCGCCGTTGGTACGTGGGCATGTTTGAACTGGATCTGGAACGCCTGACCTAAGCGAACGGTGCGCGACCGCGCCGGGGAGGAAGCCCGATGGCTCCGAAAGTGCCGAAAGGGCCTTCGCTGGCGACCCAAGTCTCCCATGCGGTGGTCTGGAATACCTTGTTCGTGCCGTTGCGCCTTGTGGCCGAGGTGCTGGCGACCCTGGTGAAGCTGAATTTGCTGAGTCAGGCGGGCTACGGGCTGTTGGCGCTGATTAGCGGGGCCAACAATGGTCTGGGCACCGCGATTGACTTGGGCACGCAGCGCGCCCTGCCCAAGTACATTCCCGAACTGAATCGCGCCGGTGGGCCACGGGCCGTGTTGCGCCTACTCACTGCCGTCTTTGCGATGCAACTGGCGGTGCTGGCGGTGATCGCCCTTGGGCTGACGACGTGGCTGCGTGGCCCGTATTTGGGCACCCTGCGCGAGAAAATCCTCGCCGACCCGCAACTCCCGTTGCTCGACCAAGCCCGGCTGCTCGGCCTGCTCGATGGCTACGGCGGCCTAGTGATTGGGGCCATTCTCGCCCTACTTTTCCTCGGTGTCGCCTACGACATCTTCATGGCCTACCTCAACAGCTTTTTCAAGCAGCGCGCCTGGAACAGCATCACCCTCGCGGCGGGCTTGCTGCCGCAGGTGCTCAGCGTCGCCGCCATTCTCATCCTGCCTGACCAATGGGACATCCTGGGCGTCTTGGGGGCCACCGTCCTCGCGCCGGTCATCGCCGTGGGCCTAGCGGGCTGGCAGGTGATCCGCTTGCAGATTGTAGATTTGCGCTTGCAGATTGAGCAAGATGACCCGCTCAGTTCACGAACGTATCTTGCTGACCTACAAGCTGCAATCTACCATCTCAGATCTGCAATCCCAACGGGCTTCATCCGCTACACCGCCGTCTCATTCCTGATGACGGCGACTGACTTTGTGACGAGCGCGGGCTTTGCGATTTATCTGGCGGGAAACATTGGCGACGTGGCGGTGCTAACGGCGGGCGCGGCGCTGGCGAAGATGGCCCTGGGCTACCTGTACACGCCGATGGTGGGCGTGCAAGTGCCGCTCTTCACACGGGTGCGCCAAAACGAGGGCGGCACGCTGAACGGGGCGTACCAAAGCCTCGTGCGCCTCCAACTCTTGCTGTTTGTCCCCGGCGGGGTTGGGCTGATGCTCTTGGCGCAACCAGCGCTGCTAGTAATCAGCCCGCAATACTTAGTCGCCGCGCCGATTGTCTGGGTGCTAGTGCCGTGTCTCTTCATCGAGTCGCTGCTCACCACGGCCCACAACGCGCTAATCGTCTACGAAAAACTGGGCATCATCATCATCTCGCGGCTGCTCACCGTAGTTGCCGTGGCGGGGCTGGCCCTGGTGTTGCCGCCGCGC
>CAIRDL010001007.1 GCA_903877345.1 uncultured Oscillochloris sp.
GGGCATAATTCCGCACGTAGCCCGTCTGCAACCGGCGCACCTCGGTGGCGGCCCAACCGAGGAAACGCCCCACGCCGACAACGAGGCCATCAACGCCCTCGGGGTCGAAGACCCGCGCCATGAAATTGCTCATAGTGCGGAAGGGCACCACCACAAAGCGCTCGTAGCCCGCATCCACGTACCACGCCGCCGCCATCCCGTCCCAAATGTCGCCGGTGTAGTGATAGGCCGGATCCGGCCCGTTTACCTTGATCTTCACCGCGTTGCGCGTGTAAACCCACCAGCCGAGGTAGCCCATCCCAACAGAACCCGCCGTTGCCAACAGCGCCAACGGCAGGTTGAAGCGGCCCGCCTCCTCTTCCAACACCGGACGGAGCCATTCATTCAACAGGTGGGAACCGGGCATGCCGAACGCCGGGAGATTAAGCAGACCACCAATGATCGCCCCGCCCGCCAAAATCACGAGCGGCACCGTCATCACGCGCCCGCTTTCGTGGGGATGGTAATGCGGGTCGCGCTGTTCACCATAGAAAATCAGCGCTACCTGCCGCCCCATATAGAAGGCCGTAAGCAACGAGGTCAGGAAGAGCAGGAGGAGTTGGGGCCAAAAGCCGAAGGCCAGCGCGTGGGCCAAAATCTCGTCTTTGCTCCAGAAGCCGGCCAAGGGCACCACGCCACCCAACGCCGCCGCGCCAACCACATATGTCCAGAAGGTCGTCGGCATCGCCGTGCGGAGGCCGCCCATCTTCCGCATATCCTGGGTGTCGTGGGTGCCGTGAATGACCGAACCGGAACCGAGGAAGAGCAGCGCCTTAAAGAGGCCGTGGGTCAGCAGGTGGAAGATCGCTGGCACATATGCGCCCATCCCGCAGGCGGCGACCATAAAGCCTAGCTGCGACACCGTCGAGTAGGCGAGGACGCGCTTAATGTCCCACTGCGCGATGGCGGCAGTACCGGCGAGAATGGCGGTCAGCGCGCCGATCCACATCACCCAGCTTTGGGTCGCAGGCGCTTGGGTGAAAATCGCCTCGGTGCGGGCCATCATGTACACACCCGCCGTCACCATCGTCGCCGCGTGGATAAGCGCCGAGACGGGCGTGGGGCCAGCCATTGCATCGGGCAGCCAGACAAACAGCGGCACCTGCGCCGATTTGCCGGTGGCGCCGATTAAGAGCAGGAACGAGATGCCGACCGTCACCGGGATGCGCTGCCAGGTCGGGCCGAACATTTTGCCAAGGATTTCGGGGACGCGCTCGATGAAACCGGGGATGGTTTCGCCGCCGATTTGTAGCGTATAAAAGTTCAGCGTTTTGAAGTACGAAAAGACCGCCAGCATCGCCAGGATGAAGGCCGCATCACCGATGCGGTTCACCACAAACGCCTTTACCGCCGCCTCGCCCGCCACTTTCCGCTCAAACCAATAGCCGATCAGCAGGAACGAACAGAGGCCCACACCTTCCCACCCCAAGAACAGCAGGAGCAGATTGTTCGCCATCACCAAGAAAAGCATCATGGTGACGAACAGATTAAGGTAGGCAAAATAGCGCACCACCCGTGGGTCGCCGTGCATGTACCCGATAGAGTAAATGTGGATCAGGCAGCCCACACCCGTGACCAACAACGTCATCACGGCGGTCAGCGGGTCAAGCATAATCCCAAAGGGTACGCGCAGACTGCCGGTGTTAATCCACTCCCAGGCCACCGACTGAATGCGGCGGGCGTCTTCCGGCATGCCAGCGAGGCCAATGACGGCGACCAGCGTAACGAGGAAGGCCACGCCCACCATCGCACTAGCGACGAGACCGGCGGTGCGCTCTTGGCGAATGACAAAGACGTTCAGGAGAAACCCCACCAGGGGTAACAGCGGAATGAGCCAGAGCAGCCAGTTCAACATCGTCATTGTGCGCTACCTACCCCTTCAGGGAACTGACCTCATCAACGTCGGCGGTTCGCTTCGACTTAAAGATCGTGACCAACAGCGCGAGGCCCACGGCCACCTCGGCAGCGGCCACCGTGATGACGAAGAAGACCAGCACCTGCCCATCAACGCTGAGCCGTTCGCGGGCGAAGGCCACTAGGGCCAAGTTGGCCGCGTTGAGCATCAACTCGACCGACATGAAGATCACCAGCGCGTTGCGCCGCACCAGTACGCCCAACACGCCCAGCATAAACAGCAGCGTGCTTAGAAGGATGTAGTAGGAGGTTGGAACCATCGTCGTTTCCTTAATCGCCCGCCGGTGGCGGCACTACGGCGGTGTGACGACCGCGCTGGTTGAGGACGACTACGCCGATGACGGCGATCAGCAGAATGAGGCCGGTGAGTTCAAAGGGCAGCAAGTAGCGCGTGAAGAGCAGCGCCCCCAACGTGGCCGGGTCGCCAAACGTGAGCGTCGCCTCGCCGCCGGGAGGCGCGCTGCCGAGGCCGTTGCGGAAGGTCGCCACCACCGCCATCGTCAGCAGGGCCACGCCGAGCAGCATGCTTACGGGGCGCTGCCAAGCGATGCGGTCAGTCGCGTCTTCAATCTTCTCCGCCCCCAACAGCATCACCACAAAGAGGAAAAGCACCATAATCGCCCCGGCATACACCGTCAGTTGGATGGTGAAGAGGAAGGGCGATTGGAGCAGCAGGAACAGCACTGCAATAGCCCCGAAGTTCAGCAGCAGAAACAGGGCGCTATGCACTGCGTTGCGGGCGAGCAGCATGGCTCCGGCTCCAAACAGGGCCAGTGCTGCGGTGATGAAGAAGAGGATGAAGTCCATTGTTGCTCCAGATTTTAGATTTTAGATTGCAGATTTTAGATTGCGGCTTTGCATGAGCTTGTTGCGGCTTTGCGGCTTTGCGTGAGCTTGCTCCGGCTTTGCCCATCCTGTTGCGGTAAATCTACAATCTACAATCTACAATCTACAATCTACAATCTACAATCTACAATCTACAATCTACAATCTACAATCTACAATCTACAATCTACAATCTACAATCTACAATCTACA
>CAIRDL010001008.1 GCA_903877345.1 uncultured Oscillochloris sp.
AGCGAAGCGTCCCGGCGATGATGATGCCCACCGGGACGCTTCACTCCGCTCAGCGTGACATGGGTGACAGGGTGATTTTTGCTCTACTGCCAATTACGGGTACACCTGTTGTGTTTGGGACACTGGCGACATACTCACAGGTTACTTGCCTTTAAGCGCGAAAAGTCAGGTGCTTTAGCCCTGGGAGGAAGATCCCCACTTCAGCGGCGTTAGCTTATTAGATTGCGTAAGACCGTAATTTATGCTACTATCGCCGTGTGCGAAGGCACGAATCCGGTGCGCCAGTGGATACGGTTACGCTGCCCATAAACACCCGAATCTTGGTGGTTCTGCCGAGGAATCCTCTGGCAGGTGAAAGGTTCACGTGTAGGTTCGAACGTGAATGACTTAGAACGAAACTGACCCAGGATCGGTCTTAGCCCCGCACGGGGGGTATGGCAAAGGGGAAACGAGTTTTCCCCTTTGTCGCGCTAGAAGCAAGGTTTTTTCTTCTTCTTTCCGGCGAGGCAAAGCCCCGCCGAACCGCCTCGCCAAGGGGAAGCACAATGGTAGAGTTCTTCCCTGAAGGACGAAAGGCAGGAGGCTTTTATGGCAGGTGATGAGATCAAGGCGGATTATCCGCAGCTCGAACAGGTCGCAAGTAAGTTTACCAGTCAAGGCCAAGCTATCGAGCAGATGATCAAGCAAGTGCGGAACAGTATGGATCCGTTGGAGAACGGCGGGTGGATCGGGCGAGCTGCCGATAGTTTCTTCGCTGAGATGTACCACGAGGTGTTGCCCGCATGCCAACGCCTGTTGGCCGTACTCAACGATGCCGCGCAGGTGACGAAGACGATTGAAACCACCTTCAAACACGCTGAGGAGGAAGCCAGCGCCCCTTTCCGCGCTGCGCGCTAACGCTACTACATGCTACGAGGAGATCTGTATGTCGTCGTATGATGAGATTAAGCTCGACTATGAACTGGCCGATGCGATGGCCAAGACCTTCAAGCACGGTTCTGATCAGCTTGAGGCAACGATCAGCGAGATGAAGAGCTTGGTGGGTGTGCTCGAAGGCGGTGCCTTGTTGGGTCGGGGTGGGTCGAGCTTCAGTGATGCCCTGACGAGCAAATTCAACCCGGCCCTCGAACGCCTGAAAGCCAAGTTTATTGAACTCGAGGCGGATGTGCAGAGCGCGATCACCTCAATGCACGAGGCAGATGAGAAGTCCAAGGGGATGTTCAACTAGGCAAGCAAGCAAGACGTGGGGCGGATGGCCGCACGTCGCGAATGGAGTCCTGGCATGGTTGACTTTTTGTTGCGCCTAGCACGCATCGTGCTCGAAAACGTGCTCAGCCAGATGATGCAGCAGTTCAATACCGTCAACGAGCAGGCGATCAACCCGCTGAAGATGATCATTCAGGCGGTGGTGGGTGGTTTCTGGATTGGGAAGGGTGCCGATGCCTTTGTCGAAGAGCTCTCCAGTCTGGCGATTCCCGGCGTTGGTGAGGTGGCCGAGCATATTCACACAATGCACCACAATGTTAGTGCTGCCCGCGACATTATCGAGCGGGCCGATGAGGAAGTTGAGCGGCTCGTGCATTCACGCCTCTTCGATGCCTTTGCGTTTTACTAGGCTAGGATCGCCTTGTGGTGGGGCGATCCGAAGAGGGCGACAAATCCCAAGCCCCTGTCACCAGTGGCGACGAAGAAGACGCATCTTTGCAATGGCGGTGCGCCGCAGCGCCGGTGCCGCCTAGAAGTAAGCTGCCATGAGCGATTCGCTCGTCTACATGAATATCCCTGAAGTGAAGACCATGGCGAAAACCCTTGCGACGGTGAGCGAGGTTCTCACCAATGTTGCCCGCATGATGGAAGTGCTGAGCAATACCCTCAAAACGGCAGCCTTCATTGGCCGTGTCGGTGGCGCTGCCGTGATCCAGTTCCTTGACCGAACGAAGCCCCGGATCGTAAAGATGGCCGAGAAGTGCGCCGAGTTGAGTAAGGATGTCAACGCTTCGGTGGCGGCCTACGAAGCGGGTGATGCCGAGGGTGCGACCAAGTTCCATTAGCCTGTTACGGTGCTCCGTAACTCAGGCGTGGGGCGCAAGTCGTCCCACGCTTGAGTCCCCCTTCCGCCCCGTCTAGACCCCGCTCCTCCGCTTGGTTTGATAAGAGATCGTAGGTGCATGAAACAGGTCTGTCTCCTCTGCGAGCGTTCAGCAGCCGATCAAAATCTCTACTGCCAGGATGTGCGCTGTCAGGCTGAATTGTCGCCGTTCGTCCTTGATTATGGCGAATTACTCGGCGATATCGAGATTGTCAAGGTCGTGGTTGTCCAACACACGGCCACCCTCTATGAGGGCCAGCGAGCAGGGAAGCAGATCTATGTGAAGGTGGCCCACCCAGGCGCACACCATACGGCACGTTTAGAGCGCGAAGCTGTGTTCCTGCGCGATCTGTTAAGCCAACGCATCCTGGGAACCTATCTGCCTAGTTTGCTCCCGCCTAAGCTTGACACCACGATCACGCAACACCCCTACGGCAAGATTGCGTTCGGTCGCCACTTGCTCTACTACTACGTGTTTGCCTATGTACCTGGCGAACCACTGCGTGACCTGCTAAAGAAAACACCCCAACTCTGGATCAACCATGTAGGCCGCATCGCCCTTGGGATGGCCTCAGCCGTTACGGTGCTCCAGAGTAAGGGGCTGTTGCACCTTGGGATCAGCCCTGCAGCGGTGCTTGTTCATTTTGGGCCGCGCAAGCAAGTACCCCAGGTGTTGCTGGTTGATCTTGGGTTGCTTTGTACCGCGAAGACGGTTGCCACGCATTGGTACGCCGACTTTGTCGCACCAGCCTATACGCCACCGGAATTGCTCAATGCAGCGTGGGATGCAGTCAGTTATCGTAGCGATGTCTATGGGCTTGGCCTCACACTCTATGAAATGCTGGTGGGCGAACCGGCGATCGCGACGCGCCACCGGAGCGACGCTGAGATCAGTGAGGCGGTGCGCCAGGGGTGGTTTGTCCCGATGAGTCGGGGCGATGACGTACAGGTGATCCCCGAGATTGCCGTCGCTGCGGTGAAACTCCCGCGTACTGACAGCGCCCAAACCTTTGCCCAACAACTCGCCGCCTGTTTCAAACCCGAGCCAGCGGAGCGCCAACGGAAACGCTTGACCCTTGAACTGATCCTCGTCGTGGTCGTGGCGTTGCTCGTCATCGCCTTTGTGATCGCACTGCTGGTCTCCTTTGGCAGTCAGGCGAGCACAAGCGCCCTGGGGTGGGATTGGTCGCTATGGAGCCGTTATGGTTAATCCTACCCCGATCGAGCGACCGCCACGGCTCCAACCGGAATTACCGTTCGCCGAAGTGGAAATCCCCAAGCCACCCGAACCGCAGACCCAAGGGCAAGCGCGGCTCATTCAGATTGGCTTGCCCCTCGTGACGATTATCGGCTATGTGCTGGTCTCGTCGCTTGGTGGCCCTGGGCGCAACATGGGCATGCTCATCCCGATGGCGCTTGCGGTGGTGGCCTCGACGGGCTTCTCGATCTACACCTATCGCAAAGAGCAACAGCAGCGGGCCGCGACGGCCCAAGCGTATGCGAATCGCCTGGTTGAGTTGACACGGGAGATGGAGCAGGCCCACGATCAGCAGCGGCGCTTCTATATTTACAACTACCCCGAGCCGCAGAGCAGCCTCCACATCGTCAGCCAAAGTAAAGCGCTTGCCACCCAAGTTGAGCACCGTGCGTTCCGCGCTGAGAGCCGCCTTTGGGAACGGCGTACCGCTGATGAAGACTTCGGCATGGTGCGCCTAGGGAATGGTGCCCGCCCCTCAACAGTCATCTATCGCCTCGATAGTGTGGAGAACTTTGAGCATCCCCAAGTGCGTGCCGCCTTGAAACTTGCTGCCGACTCGTGCTTTGTTGATCAGGTGCCGATCACCCTGGCTTTGCGCCAACCGCCCGCGTTGTCGAACAAGGAAGAAGCGGAGCAGACCGAAGACAAGCCGGTGCGTCCAGTTACGCCGACGACCCATGCGCTTGCGCTTGCAGGTGCGCCAAGCGCCGTCTACACCTTTGTTCGCGCCATCATGGCCCACTTGGTGATTTTTCAAGCCCCGGGCGATGTTCGCCTCTATGTGCTTGCCACCAATGCGAACGAGTGGGGCTGGACCCGCAAACTCCCTCACAGTCAAGCGGGGGAACACGGCACCTGCTTGTGCTTTGTCGACTCGCGGCCAAGCACACCGACGGGCGCTCAGCCGCAGTCCGCCACTGCCACAGTTGATGATGACGGTGATGAGCTCGATCATTACTTGGAAGAACTGCGGCGGGTGTTAGTGCAGCGCAAGTTGCGATTGCAAGAGCAGGACGCCGCTCAGGATCAAGGCACCCCGACCTTGCCCTTCTGCGTCGTCGTCATTGATCTGCTTGGCCTGAGCGATGCGGTTGACCGCCGCTTGCACGAGATTGAGTCCGATGCCGCGATAACGATTTTGCTCGCCGAAGGAGCCACGCTTGGGGCCACAGTGATCTTTTTGGTACCTGAGCGTGCGAAGGCACCTAGCGGCTGCCAAGCGATCATTGAAGTTGCTGCGACCGCCCCGGTGACAAATGTCAAACAGGCCCCTAACCCCCAGATTCACTTTCGTTATGCCGAGACCGGACTCAACAGCCTGCGCTATGTCGGCATCGCCGATGGGATCGCCGACCTCGCCCAGATGCGCCAACTTGCCACTGACCTCAGCCAACTTACGGTACGCCAAGGTGCAGGGGCGAACGTGCCTTCCGCCGTCGCGTATATGGATCTGGCCGGCTACGGCTCACTCCAAGATTTGCGCGACGATGCTTGGCAACGCTGGAGTGCAGCGACGGACAAGCGCCATGCCAACTGGTTGCGCGTCCCGCTCGGTGTGATGGCGGGCAATAAACGTCGCACGCTGGTCTTCTCTGCGAAACGGGACGGCGTTCACGGGATGGTCGCTGGCTCGACGGGATCGGGCAAGTCAGAGTTGCTGATCGCGCTGATTACGGGCATGGCTGTCAATTACGACCCGAGTACGCTGAACTTTGTGCTGGTGGACTATAAAGGTGGCGGGGCGTTTAAGGAATTTGAGGGGTTGCCGCACTGCGTTGACATCATCACCAATCTCGCCGCCAATGGCGTCACCCGTATGTTCACGGCGATTCAAGCCGAGATGCGGCGACGTCAGGCACTCAATGTAGCGACCAGCACCAACAACATCGTGGCCTATCGGCAGAAGGGTTTGCACCTCACGCACGCGCCTTATCCCTTCTTGTTCATTATCATTGACGAGTTTGCGGAGATGATTGCCGACCGGGCAGAGTACAAAGCGCAACTCGAAAGTATCACCCGCGTCGGGCGCGCTCAGGGCGTTTCCCTCATCCTAGCCGCCCAACGCCCGAGCGGGGTGACGGATCAGATGCGCTCGAATATCAAGTTTCGCATTTGTCTGCGCGTCGAGACGCCGGGGGAGAGCCGCGAGATGTTACGGCGCGTGGATGCAGCCTTTTTGCCCACAGGTATGCCTGGGCGTGGCTACCTCCAGGTGGGGAACGACGAGGTTGAACTGATCCAGATTGCGTACACGGGCGAACCGTATGTGGATCCGAACCGCACGCCGCTTGCCCCGGTCATCTGGCCTGAGCGTGGTGGGAGCTACAGTCCGACCCAAGACCTCGCGCCGCCCGAACTCTACAAGGTTATCATCACAACCCTTGATGAATTGGCGCGCAAGCGCAAGCTCCCTGCCCAAGGTGCGCCTTGGCCCAAAATCCTCCCGTCGCAACTGGCGCTCTCCGAACCACTGATCGCTGATGAGCCGACGCTCAAAACGATTACCGCCGCCCGCTATCTGGCTCCGCTCCAAATCCAGCGCATTACGCTGGGGCAGCCACGCGAGGCAACGCTTACGCTTAATCCGGCCTTGAACCGCTGGTTCAATGGCATCTCGGGCTGGCTTGAACTGGCGGAGGCTGACGCCGCAACCCAAACGCAATTTTGGTCAGACTATGCTGTTCGCCCGGTGGTTGGCCTGCTCGACAATCCTTATGAAGCGTGCCACCTGCCCCTCGTGATTGATCTGCCACGCGGGCATACGACGATCTACGGAGCTTCGGGTTGGGGCAAGAGTACCTTCCTGCGTACACTGGCCGTAAGCCTCGCAGCGAGTCATTCGCCGAACTATCTGCACCTCTACCTGCTTGATCTTGGCGGGCGCGGCTTTGGAGTGTTGAGTAAACTGCCCCACGTTGGTGCGGTGATCACTCCCGATGAAGAAGCCTATGAAGAGCGAGTCACGCAGCTGATTCGTGAACTGGACGACTTGATTGGCCAACGGAAAACCCTGTTGAGTAGCGCCGGGAATGCTGATCTTTACAGCTACAACCAGCAACACCCGCAAGATCCGCAGCCAGCCGTAGTGGTTCTGCTTGATAACTTTAGCGAATTTGTAGCAACCTTCGGTGGACAGCCTGATGATACCGAGAGTGGACTGCAGCGGTTCATCGCCCTGCTCCGGCAGGCCAAACCGTATGGCGTGCATGTGGTGGTCTCGGCCAATCAGCCTGCGGATCTTCCCAGTGCGGTAGCGAGCCTCTTCACCGAACGGCTGACCCTGCGGCTCGCCGATAGTGGCGAATACCGGATGCTGGTGGGTGGCACCGTCGAAGAGATCGGGGCCATCCCCGGACGTGGGTACGCCCGTGTGGCTGGGCAACCCCTGGCCTTCCAAGTCGCCACTCCGCTTGATCTGCACCGCGAGGGCAGCGACGACGTAGCGAACGAGAGCCGTGAGCTTGAACTGTTGGCCGCGCAGATGCAGGCACACCTTGAGCAGAGTCCGCGCCCCTATCGCAAGCCGTTTCGGGTAGATGGCCTGCCCCGCGATATTCTGCTCAAACAGTTGGTCGCCCGCGAGTATGGCCTCGAACTTGATGCCACCTTCTTGCCGAAGCTCACCGAACTGACGCGCAAACGCTGGGTGGCAAGCCGCGACCCGGCGCAGAGCGATTGGCTCACGACGGTAATTGGGGTCGCCTCGGGGAACCGCCCGCGCCCGCTGAAGCTTGAAGCGAAGACTGATGGCGTCCACGGACTGATTGCGGGCGGCACGGGGGCAGGCAAATCCGAGTTGCTGATGACGCTGATTGTCAGTCTGGCGCTGCGCTACGCACCCGATATTCTCAACTTTGTGTTGGTGGATTACAAGGGCGGCGGGGCGTTTAAGCCCTTCGCAGCGTTGCCGCATGTGGTTGATACGGTGACGAACCTGAATAAAGCGGCGGTCAAACGGGTCTTCACCGCGATTCGGGCTGAAATGGAGCGGCGGCAGGCGCTCAACACGACAACCAATACCAAAGATATTATTGATTATCGCCTCAAGGGCCTGCATCACAGTCATGAACCGTACCCGCATCTCTTCATCATCATTGATGAATACGCGGAAATGATCGGCGATAACCCCGAATTTGCTGAAGAACTTGATAGCATCACCCGGTTGGGGCGTGCCCAAGGCGTAAACCTGCTCTTGGCCTCCCAGCGCCCGACCGGCATCTCCGATCAGATGCGGGCGAACATCAAGCTGCGGATCTGCTTGCGCGTAGAGCAACTTGACACGAGCCGCGAGATGCTGCGACGCGGCGACGCGGCGTTTTTGCCGAATGGTATGCCGGGGCGCGGCTACCTTCAGATTGGCAACGAAGGAATCGAGCTGATTCAAGTGGCCTACACTGGCGAGAAGTACCAGGAAGCCCCGCCGAACGCTGACGGCGAGATCCCAACCTTCTACGGTGTGGTAGTCCAAATGGCGCAGGCGTTGCTTGGCGGCGCTCAGCGACCGGCCGCACCGTGGCCGCCAGCTTTGCCGCCGACGCTCACGTTCGATACCCCGTTAGCGGAGGCACGGCTTGACCCCACAACCTTACCGCTGCTGACGCCGGGAGGCGCGCCAACCCCGCTCACGTTGAGCGTAGCAATGGGCCATTGGTTCGCTGGTACGGGGCGTTGGCCTGGGATGGACTGGGACGAGACGGCACTGCGCGGCATCGTTGGCCTGGTTGATAACCCCTACGCGGCGCGACAACTGCCGCTGATCGTTGATCTGTCGCGGGGGCACGCGGCTCTTTTCGGAGCCTCGGGCTGGGGGAAGACCACCTTCCTGCGCGCTTTAGCGTTGAGCCTCGCGGCCACCCATAGTCCCGGCGAGTTGCACCTGCATGTGCTTGATCTTGGCGGACGTAATCTTGAGGCACTGACCTACCTGCCGCATCTTGGCACTCTCATCTCGCCTGACACCAGTGGCTATGAAGAGCGGGTGCAACAACTCTGGCGTGAACTGAATGAACTGATTGAAACCCGCAAGCACCTTTTTAGCAACAGCGGGGCGGCAACGGCGATGGAGTATAACCGCAGCAACCCCAGCCAGCTTTTGCCTGCCCAGGTGGTGCTGATTGATAATCTCGCGGAGTTCATCGAGACCTTTGGCCTGACGGCAACGCAGTTGAAACAGACGAAAGACGAGGCCGCTAGTCCATTAGAGAGCTTTATCGCGTTAGCGCGCCAAGGTCGCGCCTTCGGCATTCACTTCGTCATCACTGCCGACCGACCGGGCCAAATTGCAAGCAAACTCTTTAGTCTCTTCACCGAACGTTTCACTCTGCGGCTCGCTGATGCGGGGGAATATAGTACGGTGGTCGGCAGCGGGAGCAGCGAAGTCGAGGAGATTAATGGGCGCGGCTACGCACGGATCGGTCGCCAACCGTTGGCATTCCAGGTTGCCGTTGTACCCGGCGCGGTAGATGCCCAGGGGCGAGTACAGGGTGAAGCGCGGCGGATCGAGCTGTTGGGTACGCAAATGCAGACCTTCATTAACGCCACCCAACTTCACTATCCCCCGCCGTTGTGCATTGACGCCCTGCCAAGCTCGCTCTCCTACCGAGAATTGCTGGCTCGCGCCTTCACGATCAGTCCGGCTGAAGCAGACTTCGTTGCGGCACTACGGATGGCGATGCGGCAAACCTGGGAAGACACCCGTACGCCCGCCAAGGCTGATTGGCTAAGCGTGCCCATCGGCACCGGGTCGGGCAATCGTGACCGTACCTTGGCGTTCGAGGCCAAGCGCGATGGTGTGCATGCCTTGATCGCTGGCGGCACCGGGTCAGGCAAGTCGGAGTTGCTGATGACGCTGATTGTTGGGTTGGCGACACGCTACGCGCCCGACATCCTCAACTTCGTACTGGTGGACTACAAGGGCGGCGGGGCGTTTAAGCCCTTCGAGCAGCTACCGCATGTGGTTGATATTGTCACGAATCTGAATAAGGCAGCGGTGCATCGGATGTTTACCGCGATTGACGCCGAGTTGCGGCGGCGGCAAAAACTGAATGCCGAGACCAACACGAGGGACATTGTCGCGTACCGCGCCAAGGGTTTGCACCTCAGTGGGGAAGCCTACCCGCATCTGTTCATTATCATTGACGAATATGCCGAGATGATTAACGCGAATCCGGATTACCGGGCGCAACTGGAGAGCATCACCCGTGTGGGTCGCGCCCAGGGCGTAAATCTGGTGTTGGCTTCGCAACGGCCCACGGGGGTGTCGGATCAGATGCGGGCGAATATTAAATTGCGCCTCTGTCTGCGCGTCGAGGAACTCGACACGAGCCGCGAGATGTTGCGCCGCCCCGATGCGGCCTTTCTACCGAATGGGATGCCGGGACGTGGCTACATGCAGGTGGGCAACGAGAATCTTGAACTGATCCAGGTGGCCTATACGGGCGAACCGCAGCCTGGTGCGCCGCCTTTAGTGGGCAGCAACGAAGAAACTCCGCGCCTCTACGATGCAATTGTCGGCCTCGCCCGCGAACTCAATGCCGATCATGTGGTGCCTCGGCCTTGGCCGGGTTTCTTGCCGAACACGCTTAGCTTGGAAACGCCGCTGAGTGATGGGAAGAGTAGTGCGACCTTCCAACTGGAGCCAGTGGTGGCTGATTGGCTTGCCAAGCGTACGGAACACCTCTGGCGGGGCGTGCTGTGGCACACCGACGATAATGCGCCGTCAGGTGGGCGTCCACCGGCACTCGTTCCGGCGGTCGGACTGGTGGATGTGCCTGATGAAGCGCGCCAGATGCCATTGACGCTTGACCTGAGCCGGAACCACTTGGCGGTGTTTGGCGATGCTGGCAGCGGAAAGAGTGCCATGCTACGCGGCCTCCTCATGAGTCTGGCTGCTACGCATAGCCCGGACGAACTGCACGCCTATGTACTCGACCTCGGCGGACGCACCTTCCGTAGCCTTGAAGCGTTGCCCCACATGGGTGCGGTGATCTACGCCGATGAGACCCGCTTTGACGAACGCTGCCAACGCCTCTTCGACACGCTGACGCGCTTGGTAGACGAACGGCAGCATGGGTTTAGCGAGGGCGGGGTCAACAGTCTCTACGCCTATAATGCCCGCCATCCCGACCGTGCCATCCCGGCCATCTTGGTACTCATAGATAACTTCGCTCACCTCCAGGAGGGCTATGACACCCTGATCGAAACCACGCTGATCCCGCTTATACGACGCTCGTTGAGTGCCGGGGTCTGCTTTGTGGTGAGCGCCAATATCCCCACAAACCTCGCGAGTCGACTCTATAATCTGTTTACCGAACGCCTCACCTTTCGCCAGACCAACCGCGACCGCTACATGGATATTGTTGGGCGCGGCACCGTGGAGCTTGACGATCAGCCTGGGCGGGGCTATCTGCGCTTGGGCGGACGCCCGCTGCTCTTCCAGAGTGCTCTGCCGGTCGGCATACCAACCCCGGGCGGGCGTCCGTTACGGGCTGAGGTTGATGCTCTGGCCGAACTCATCCAAGTGATGCAGCAAGTAGTGGTTGCTCGCGCTGTACGCCGGTGTGTGACCGAGCCGATCAAAGTGTTGGAGGAACTGCTCCCTCTCGCCGGATTGCTCGCTGAAGTATCCCCGCCGCAACCGAAGATGATCGAGGCGATCATCGGGCGCAACGGACAGCTCCAGCCTGCCAGACTCGACCTGCAACGGATCGCCCCCCATCTAGCCATTATCGGCCCGCCGCTTGCCGGCAAGACCACGGCGCTGCATAGCTGGGTGCTGGCGTTGGCGGCCCGCCATGCGCCAACTGAAGTGCAGTTCGTGCTGATTGACATGCAGCGGAAGTTTTTTGATTATGGCGGCCAGCACAACCTGAGCGAACTGCCCCATGTCGTAGCGACGATTAGCGATAGCGAGCAACTGCCGGATCTGCTCATCAATTTGGAGCGCGAGGCCAAGCGCCTCGCCGCCGGTGAAGTCAGCCATCAACTCTTTGTCGTGATTGATAACTTCGATGAGTTCAACGATGATCTGGGCAACCAGAACCAGCAACGGCTTGCGTCCATCGCCAAGCGTTACGGGCGTGACGGGTTACACTTTGTGATCGCAACTACCCCTGATACGAGCAATGTGAGTGATCTGCGGCGGCGGATTCTTGCCGCGAACCTGGGCTTGGGCCTGCGTACCGCGCAGGCGGTCGAGTCGTTGAAGGTCTTACGCACCCCAGCGGGGATCAAAGACCGGGAGCTTGCCCCAGGACGTGGCTACTTGGTGCGTTCAGGGGTGCCGACGCTCGTGCAGATCGCCTCGCCCTACGAACTACCAGCGGACAAACGGGCCACCCTGCCCGCTGCCGACTCAACAGCGCACGTCGCGGTCGCGCTGGACAACTGGGTGACGCAGCTTAGGGTGCGCTACCCGGAACGGGCCAGCCCGTGGGACGGTGCGGTTCCCGCCGCAAATCGCCCAAGCACCGTCACCCTCGACCCGAAGGCGGTGCGCTATCGCGAATTGCTCCAGATCGGTGCCCAGCGCGAGTTGGCCGCCCTGCGGGCGGGCAAGCTCACTGGGATCGAGGCGCGCCCGCTTATGGTTGAGCACCTGCTCGAACTACATGGGCAGGACGACCCAGCGCGGGTACGCGAGTTACTCTACGAATTGCTGTTGCGCGAGAAAGAGGGTGAAGGTATCGCCCGTGATCTCGCCAGTCTCCTGTTTCAGCCCAACGATGAGGCCAATTTGATCCACGAACTCGAGCGCCTCTTGAAGGAGCCGCAACGATGAGCGGAGAGTTACACTATGTCAAGATCAAGCTCGATTTGAGTGATCTTGATAAGCCGCAAGAAGTGCTGGTTCTCCCTACGCTGACCCCGCCGGAGCTGTTGGGGGCGATCATTGAGGAGTTTCGCGGCACGCCGCACCTCATCCCCAATCCGGCGGCGTATCGGCTCATGCGGGCCGACACTGGCACGCTCCTCGACGATGAACTGCCCCTTGCCCGTCAGCTTGGCCCACAGTTGGCATGCCGACTCCACGAGTATTGCCCCCCACTGCCGCAAGGTGCCGTGCCAATGGGGCTGCGAATTTATCTGCGTGAACAGACGCACGGCACCGTTTACCCCCTCCACTGGCAACCGGCGCTCATTGGTCGTCCCGACGAAAAGCTGTTGGACAACGATCTGCTCGCGGTGAATGTGGCCGCGTACACCACCGGACTGCGGGTATCTCGGCGTCATGCCCAGGTGATTAGTGAAGCGGGACAAGTTTATCTGGAGAGTCTTGGTCAGAACGCCACACACGTTACGGCGGTGCAGGGTGTGCCAGTGGAGGTGACCGGGCGCCAGCTTTTGAGTGACGGGGCAATGATTGAGTTGGTGCGAAGTCAGATTAAGTTAATGGTGATCATTAGGTAATGAAGCGTTCCTTCATAGGCATCCGTTTGGAGTACGGACGATGAGCATGATCATCCAGGCTGACTACAAGCAACTTGAGCAAGTAGCTCAACGTTTCAGGCGTAGCACTGAGCATAGCGTCGCGCTACGTGACCAACTGAGACGTGCTTTCACGCCGCTTGAGGAGGGTGGTTGGGTGGGGCGCGGCTCGACCGCCTTTTGCACTGAGATGCAGAGCGCCGTCTTTCCGGCGCTAGAACGGCTAATCGCGACCCTCCAGGATGCCGAACAGGTCACACTTACTCTCCGCACACTGCTCCAACAGGCCGAGGAAGAAGCCGCAGCGCCCTTTCGTGGAGGGAGCGATGCAGCGCCGACAAATGAAGCGACGCCTAACGCACCTGGGTTTTGGGAGCGTTGGGGCGAGTGGGTTCACGGTGCCCTTGATGTGCTTGGGCTTATCCCTGTGGTAGGCGAGGTTGCCGATGGCGTGAACGGGCTGATTTATCTGGGTGAAGGCCGCTATGTTGAGGCAGGGATCTCGGCGGTCGCGATGATCCCGTTGCTTGGCGACTTGGGTAAAGCCGGGAAGTGGACTGTCAAGGGCGGCAAGGTACTCGTCGAGGAGTTAGCTGAGACTGGACTCAAGCGCGCCTTGCGTGAGGGAGTTGAGACGCTGGCCGAGCGCGAGGTGCGCGAGGGTGCCGAAACCCTTTTAGAACGCGGTGCGCGTGAAGGGCTTGAGGCAACACGTTTTGGCGCACTCGCACCGAATACGCGCTATGTACGCAATGGCTACGAATACCTTACCGATGAGGCTGGCAAGGTAATTCGGGTGAGCGGTGATCTCAAACTTGAGACAGCCCCACGTACGCTACACCAAACCGAGGTTGGACACATGGGCTTGCCCGGCGACGAGGGCGGACACCTGATTGGCAGTCAGTTCGGTGGCACCCCTGAAGGCGTGAATCTCGTGCCCCAGAATGGCTGGCTAAACCGTGGAAAAGGCTCCCATTGGACAAAAATGGAGCGGGAGTGGGCTGAGGCGCTCCGACAGGGCAAGCCAGTCAAAGTTGATATTGTGTTAAAGTATCCGCCGGGCGAGACCATGCGCCCAAGTACGTTTCAAGTCGGTTGGCAGGTAAATGGATTATCACGCCGACGGTTTTTTCCAAATCGAAAGAGGTGAGTGCATGGAATCGCTTGAACAGGAACTCGCTGAAACACCAATTGAGCGTATCTACCAATTGCTTGGCAATGCGATCAGCAGCGCAATTAGCGAACCTTGGGAGACCGCCTCTCTGTATGCTGAGATCGAAAGCGAGGAAAGCGGGCTGATCTATGGGCGTTATAAGACCCATGCTACAGCGACAGAGACGCGGGGGTTCGACGCAGAAGAAGAGGTCTACTACGCCTTCAACGAGTTGCGGCGGCGTCTAATCCACGATGGCGAAGAACCGTGGACGCAGGCACATTTCGCACTTCAAGCAAATGGCACCTTCAACCTCTCGTTTACATACGGGCCTATCCCTGAAGATCATGAGCGTCTCTAGTACTACAACGAGAACTGATATACTCCTCTTGAGACAATACCGAAGAGGAGGTCCCCATGGCAACCACGACCGTGCCCGCACTGACCCTGACACCCGCCGATGTGGCGCATCTTGTCGATACGCTGCGCCCCTATCACG
>CAIRDL010001009.1 GCA_903877345.1 uncultured Oscillochloris sp.
CGACCGGGACCCTTCGCTTCGCTCCTGAGAAACATCGTGCTTGTCACGCTGAGCGCCAGCGAAGCGTCCCGGTGGTTGTGCGGATTCATGCCGAGACCCCTCGCTGCGCTCGGGGTGACAGGCGAGAACGTTTCTCCCGGCACCACTGGCCGACGGGCCATTTGGTACTCAGGGTGACAGCGTTCCTTCTGCACTACTGCCTTTAGCGCATGGGATAGAGCAGCTTCGCCGTCACAGCGTCAGCGGGCCAAACAATCTGCTTGATCCGCTTGGTCGTGTCGCCCTGCCACTGAACGTACACCATCTCGTGGCCGGTCTGGAGGCCGTGCGCTTCGGCGGTGGTGTCGAACGCGATGTTCCCGTAGAAAGTCAGCAACTTCGTCTCGTCGAGCGCTTTCTTCACGGCGGCAACCTCAACACTGCCCGCCCGCTCAATCGCATGTTGAAGAATGAGACCCGCCGCGTAGCCACCGGCAGCGTGGTAGCTGGGGTCTTCGTTATAGGCTTGCCGATATGCGGCGACGAAGGCAGCGCTATCGGGGCCAAGCCAGGCGAGGCCGAGCTTGGTGGCGGCAGCTTGATTAAAAGAAGCCTGCGGTTCCCACTGGCTCGGGCCAACGGTGCCAAGGGCGGCTTCCCCCAAGTCGCCAAACGTCGGTTCGGGGGGCGCAACCAACAGCGCCAGGAACTTCACCGGCACGCGCTTCTCGAAGAGTTGCTTGGCGAAGGTGCTGCCGTCTTGGAAGTGTCCGCCACCGAGGATGGCTTCGGGCTTCGCCTGCATAATCTTGTTGATGAAAGGGGCGAAGTCACTTGTGCCGGTGTCGTACCCCTCGAAAAGCACAATCTCGTAGCCCTTGCTCTGGGCATACGCCTTCACCGCCTCGACCACGCTGGTCGAGAACTTGTCATTCTCGTAGACGATGGCGAGTTTCTTCACGCTAGGGTCTTGCTGGGCCAACAGATCCACCGCACCATTCAGGTAACGACTGGCAGGCGTGTAGAGTTGGTAGACCAGCGTATAGCCCTTCTTGTAGGTCGCGTCGTCGGCGGCCCCGGTGGTGATCATGATCTTGTTGTACTGCTCAGCGATCACGGCGGCGGCGTCAGCCAAGCCACTCGAATAGGGACTGACCAAGAAATCGGCATTATCCTGGGTGGCGAGGCGGGTGTACAACTCCTGCACGCGATCTTTGTTACTCTCGTCATCGTAAGACTTGGTCGCAAAGGTGATCGTCGTGCCGTTCGCCAGTTTGATCCCGCCAGCGGCATTGACCTGCTCAATCCAGAGCTTGAGGCCGTTCTGCTGGCGCACCGACTCAACGTTGAGCTTGCCGCTGAGCGAGGCGGTGTAGCCGATGGTGATAACGCGGGAACCTGTGGTGGGAGCGGCGCTGGTGCCAGCGGGGGCGGTGCTAGTGCCAGTGGCGGGGGCGCTGGTGCCAACGGGGACGGCACTGGTGTTAGTTGGGGTGGTAGTAGCGGGCGACGAACTACCGCAGGCGCTCAGCACGAGCGCAAGGGTGGCGAACAGGGCCACGATCAGGACACGTACGCGACTCATGGCGTCTCCTCTTTGGGGCATCCTCACAACGACGTGAGCGACGAGGGTTGTACATGAACGGGGATCGCGCCGAGACAGCAAACGGCATGCTCGGCCAGCGTGGGCCGTTGGATAGAGCGCTTACCGTTGGGCAGAAGTTGCCCGACGGTGACACTGCTTGCCCATACTAATCTTATTGCGAAAGGGTGACAGCCAGAAGAATACCACAGGGGCCCATTGGGAAACGATACCTGAATGTGGAGATTCGATAACCTAGACAAGACAGGCGGAATGGCGTAGGCGCGGCTTGCAGCCGCGTTCCGTCCGTGCCAAGAGCCGACTCTTTCTCGATATGAGCCGACTCTTTGGGAAGCGGAAAATCTAAACCGTCCCGGTCGCTGCTTGATCCGTGCTGCGTGATCCGTGACCGGGCCACATCCTGACCGATCACGGATCACGCCTCACGCATCACGGATCACGCCTCACGCATCACGGATCACGCCTCACGCCTCACGCCTCACGCCTCACGCCTCACGCCTCACGCCTCACGCCTCACGCCTCACGCCTCACGCC
>CAIRDL010001010.1 GCA_903877345.1 uncultured Oscillochloris sp.
CCAAATGGGCCACGTCGGCGGGCGTCAGGGTCAGTGCAGGCACGGTCGTGGTCGCCATCGGGTCTTCCTCCTTGGTGTCGTCTCAGGAGGAGTATACCAGTTCTCGTTGTAGTACTAAGTTACATTTGCGCCCTCTCGAATGGGTATACTTTAGTTAGCGTTCTGTTGAACCCGAGCGAGAAGCCGCTATGAGCCAACAGCCATCAATGTACTGGTTCGAGATCAGACCTCAGCTATTGTCCAAGAGCGCCCGTGCTGTAGCCATCTGAATCCCTGCGGATTTTGCTCGCATGTGCCCCGGAGATACTGATGCCCCCACGTAAGCCCGCCCAGCCGCCCGCCGCTGATGCTGTCTCCTCTTACCGACACGACGCCACGCGCAAGAATATTCCCCCGTCCGGTATCGCCGCCCAGGGCCGCATCGCTGAGGTGCCCAAGCTCCAGTATGCCTACGACCCGCACCTGCCCCCGGCCCTGCGCTTCGACCCCGCCGGCGACGCCGATGCCCTCCCCGAGTTGCTCGCCATCGCTCGCACCCGCGCTCTCACCGATGCCGAGGCCCGTCAGCTCGCCGAGGCCCTGCGCGGCCAGCAGCCTTGGCTGGAGTGGGCCGGTAAGCGTGAGAAAAAGCTCCTAGAGGTTGACCCCGTCGCTCTGCACATCCACGAACGGGTCAGCACCCAGGCAATTCTCGCTATCGCCAAGAAGGAGCAGGCCCAGCGCTCGTTTTTCGCCGACCCCGAGCAGGAGTACCGCGAGGCTGTGCAGTTCTACCGCCACGATGTGGACTGGGCCAACCGCATGATCCTCGGCGACTCGCTACAGGTCATGGCATCCCTCGCTCGTCGCGAGGATCTGGCCGGTCGGGTGCAGATGATCTACCTTGACCCGCCCTACGGGATCAAGTTCGCCTCGAACTTCCAGCCTGAGATCGGCAAGCGCGATGTGAAAGATAAGGAGAGCGACCTGACCCGCGAGCTGGAAATGGTCAAGGCATACCGTGACACCTGGACTCTCGGCGTCCACAGCTACCTGGCCTACTTGCGTGACCGCCTTATTGTCGCCCGCGAGTTGCTCGCCGATACGGGCAGCATCTTTGTGCAGATCTCCGACGAGAACCTGCACCGTGTGCGAGCAGTGATGGATGAGGTGTTTGGAGCGGAGAATTTTGTTGGAATGATACAGTTTCAGAAGACCGGCGGTGCGGCGACTAATTTGCTCGCAAGCACAGTAGATTACCTGTTGTGGTTTTCGCGTGATATAAATAAGGTTAAATACCATCAGATTTACATGGAGAGAAAAAGGGGTGATACGAGTTTGGACAGGTATGACCGCTCAGTTTCACCTGACGGATCGGCACAGCGATATACGTCAGGAGACGAAAAAGCTGGTTGCAGAAGGTATCAATTGACAAGCCTTCTGTCGGCAGGAGAGAGTAGTACGTCCCAGGAATTTCACTACTGTGGAGATTCGTATAAGCCGCGACCAAACAGCCATTGGAAAACGTCGCTACAGGGACTGGAACGACTTTATCAAGCTGGTCGAATAGAATTAATGGGATCAGTCCTGAGGTATCGCAGACTGGTTGAAGATTTCCCGGTCGTACCTCTGACGGATCGATGGGAGTCGACTCAGGTAGGTGTAGAGCTAACCTATGTTGTCCAGACATCAACTGAGGTGATCAAGCGCTGCCTCCTGATGACCACCGATCCCGGCGACCTCGTACTCGACCCGACGTGCGGAAGCGGAACCACGGCTTATGTGGCGGAGCAGTGGGGGCGGCGCTGGATCACGATTGACACCTCGCGGGTGGCGTTGGCGCTGGCGCGGCAGCGGCTGCTCACCGCAACCTACCCGATGTACCGGATCAGATCCGCCAATCTACGCCAATCTTCGCGAATAGCGGAAGAAAAAATTAGCGAGCATTCGCGACCATTCGCGGACGAATCGCAAAACACGGCGACCTACCCAATGTACCGGATCAGATCCGCCAATCTACGCCAATCTTCGCGAATAGAGCCAGAGGAGCCAGCAGCGAACATTGGCGTACATTCGCGTGAATTAGCGGATCACGCAAACCCCCGCGACGGCTTTGTCTACAAGACTGTGCCGCACATCACCCTAAAGAGCATCGCCCAGAACACGGCCCTCGACGTGATCTTCGCCCGCCACCAGCCAACTCTTGACGAGCGGCTGGCCGCCCTCAACGCCGCTCTCAGCGAGGTCACGCCGGAGCTGCGCCAGAAGCTCAAGACAAAGCTGATCACCAAGCAGCAGCGCGAGGGCAAACGGGCCGTGAGCGACGCCGACACGCGGCGCTGGGAGTTGCCCAAGGAGCGCTGGGACGAGTGGCAGGTGCCCTTCGACGCCGATGAGGACTGGACACCAGCTCTCCAGCGCGCCCTACACGCCTACCGCGAGGCATGGCGTGCGAAGATGGATGCGGTCAACGCCGCCATCGCAGCCAGTGCCGAGCAGGAAGAGTTGGTGGACCAGCCCGAGCCGGTGCGCGGCGTAACCCGCGTCAGCGGCCCCTTCACCATGGAGGCGGTGATGCCCGCTGCTTTGGCGCTGGATGAGCCACTAATTGATGCAAATAATCGTGAATTCTCTGATCTGGAAACCTTCGCGACCGTAGATGACGCGCACGGTCGCGCATCGAGCATGGCCACACCTATAGAGAAGCTTGGCGAGCATTCGCGGAGATTAGCGGATCACATTAACGCCGAGGCATTCCTCGACCGTATGGTGCGCCTGCTGCGCGCCGACGGCGTGCGCTTCCCCAACAACAAGACCCTGGCCTTCGAGCGGCTGGAGCCTGTCTCTGGCGACCCCTTCCTGCATGCCGAGGGCGAGTGGCGTACCGAAGAAGGCCAGATGCGCCGCGTGGCCGTCTCGATTGGCCCCGAGCAGGGCGCGGTGAGCGCCTATCAGGTGGAGAACGCCTTGCCGGTGGCGATGCGGCGCGGCTTCGACGATCTGGTCTTCGCTGGATTCGCCTTCGACGCCTTGGCCCAGGCCACCATTCAGGATGATCCGAACCCACGGGTGCGTAGCCACCTAGCCCACATCCGGCCCGACGTGGCGATGGGCGGGCTGCTCAAGGAGACGCCCAACAGCCAACTCTTCACCGTGTTCGGCCAACCGCGCACCGAGCTGCGGAACCTGCCCGATGGTCAGCACCAGGTGGTCATGGAGGGCGTGGACATCTACAACCCGGTGGACAACACCATCTTGCCGACGGGTGCCGACAAGGTGGCGGCCTGGTTCCTCGACAGCGACTACGACGGGCGCACCTTCTGCATCACCCAGGCATTCTTCCCCGACAAGAGCGCCTGGGAGAAACTGGCCCGCGCCCTCAAGGGCGTGATAGATGAAGATCGCTTCGCCACCCTGAGTGGCACTGTTTCGCTGCCCTTCACGGCGGGCAAGCGTGTAGCGGTGAAGGTGATTGACCCGCGAGGCAACGAGGTGATGCGTGTGCATCGGTTGGACGATCCGCTAATCTACGCGAAGAGGCTCTAATTTTTTATGGCAGATTTGTGATGGGGAACCGAGATGCTGTGGTGCATCGGCTGGACGATCCGCTAATCTACGCGAAGAGGCGCTAATTTTTTATGGCAGATCTACTCTTTAAGGATGAGGTGTACAAAGTTGCGGGGGCAGCGATGGAGGTGTACAACACGCTTGGCCCCGGCTTTTTGGAAGCGGTCTACCAAGAGGCGCTCGCCCTTGAGTTACGGAGTCGGGCCATTCCCTTCGCAGCGCAGCACCAGATTCACATCCAGTACAAGGGTCAAACCCTCAGGCAGTTTTACATTGCTGACTTTGTGGTCTACGAACAGATCATTGTTGAAATCAAGGCGCTCAATCAGCTCACCACGCGGGAAGAGGCCCAGCTATTGAATTACCTCAAGGCGACCGGAATGACGCTAGGGCTGCTGATCAACTTCGGTGCTGCGGGCAAGCTTGAATGGAAACGTATGGCCTATACCACCGCTCGTGGCGCAGCCAAACAAAAAGATTAGCGGAGATTAGCGGAGATTAGTGGAGATTAGTGGAGATTAGCGGAGATTAGCGGAGATTAGTACTACAACGAGAACTGATATACTCCTCTTGAGACAATACCGAAGAGGAGGTCCCCATGGCAACCACGACCGTGCCCGCACTGACCCTGACACCCGCCGATGTGGCGCATCTTGTCGATACGCTGCGCCCCTATCACG
>CAIRDL010001011.1 GCA_903877345.1 uncultured Oscillochloris sp.
ACTGGCAAGTACCTGCGAACCTTGTATGGCAATAGAGCAAATGTCACCCTGTCACCCATGTCACGCTGAGCGCAGCGAAGCGTCCCGGTGTGCATCATCATCGCCGGGACGCTTCGCTCCGCTCAGCGTGACCGGGCGAGTTTTGCGGTATTGCCTTGTATGGTTCCTGGCTACGTGACAATTTTGGTCTACGCAGCGCGTTCTGATGCGCTCGACCCGCAATCTGCAACCTGGCCCCTGAACCCTTGTCTTAGCAACCGCACCGCGCCCATTCCTGCATGGCCCTGCGGCATTGTACCATTGTGTCCATGACGCTGGCAAAGTTCGTTCGACTAGGCTTCAGCGATCAGGTCGAGCGCAGCAAGCCCCGCCAGGTCCCGCCCGACCTGAAACCTGAACCCCAGCACCTGAAACCTTGGCTTAAACTTTATTCATCCTGAGTCGCCACATGCGTGACTTTCTGGTAATATTCCCAGGTAGTATGATCGTTGTGAGCGTGCGCTCAATCGAGCGGGTGCGCCGTTTTTGTAGATGCCGGTCGCTGGCGGTTGGCTTACGGCGAACCGCAAACCGCCCCGGCTTCTACTCAAACGGCGCAATGGACACACTCACCATAGCAGAGGGTAAGGAGCGCGCCTCATGCTCATCCTTGTCGCTGATGACGATATTCCGAGCGTGAAGCTGACCTCATTCGTGCTCGAGGAGGCGGGGTATCGCGTCTGCAAGGCTTATGACGCACCTGGTATTCTTCAGGCGGTTGAACAGCAAAACCCGGATCTTATCCTGCTTGATGTGATGATGCCTAAATCGAGTGGCTTCGACATTTGTCGCCAGATCCGTCGCAACTCCGACGTACCGATCATCTTTCTCTCTGGCCGCTCCCAACTCCAAGACCGCGTGATGGGCCTCCAGATCGGCGGCGATGACTATTTGGTGAAGCCTTACGAACCCTCGGAGTTGCTGGCTCGCGTCGAGGCGGTGCTGCGCCGCCGCAACAGCGATCTGCTTAATCCCTCGTCACGGTTGAGCCAAGGCGATATTACGCTCGACCCGGTTGAGCATAAGGTGATTTTCAACGATGACCGCACGGTTGAACTGACGCCCCTGGAGTTCCGGCTGCTCTACTATCTGATGAAGAATGCGGGCCGCATCCTCAACATTGGCCAGATCCTCAATAAAGTCTGGGGCTACGACTATGAGGGCGAGAGTAATCTGGTGGCGGTTTACATCAGACGCCTACGCACCAAAATTGAGCAAGATCCCGACCACCCGCGCCTGGTGGTTACGGTGCGTAATTTAGGCTATAAGTTTGAACCTTAGGCAACCTGCAAGGCTGACCGGGGGCAAACGTCTGTTGGTTTGCTAGTCTGGTGCAGACTACGGCCCCGCCGCCGTGACAGATCGAAGCGAAGGATGGTCATGGCAGGAACCGATACGCTCTTTGCGCGGGCTGAACCCTGGCTGCGTACGAATCTCCGGGATGTCCTACGCGCCGTGCTGCCGTTGCCTGTGCTGGCGCTGGCTTGGTGGTTCGTCAGAATGCCGCTTGGCCCGGTTGCCGTCTCCGGGATCGTCATCTACGCGCTCATCAATCTTGGACTGCTCGTGAGCCTGTACCCCTCCTGGGGGCACAGTTATCGGCACTTGATGCTCAATCTGGCCGCCTCGGTAGCCAGTGATGCGGCGCTCGCTTGCTACATCCTGGCCTACTCGGGGCGGCTGAGCCTGGGGATCTTCCCGCTTTATGCCGTGCTGGTGCTTAAAGCGCTGCGCTACCGCCGGGTGGCCCTCTGGACGATGCTCGTCCCCGCGCTCCTTGGCCCGCTTGATCTCGCGCTGCTCTATCTGGAAGCCCGGGACTACTGGCTCCAGACGGAGTACGCCCTGGCGTTCTGGGGGCTGGTCGGCGGCGGCGTCTTCTTCGTCTTGCTGTTGCTCAGTTTGGCGGAGTATCGGCTCTTTATCACCCGGCGGCTCAGTCGGCGGCTTGATGCGTCACGGGCCGAACACGCCGAGCGCGTGGCCGAACTGGAGAGCGTCAACAAGGATTTGCGGGTGCGCATCCGCCGCCAACAGTCGCTTGAGGAGAGTCTGCGCGCCATTACTGGCTCGCTCAGCCTTGACGATGTGCTGAGCCAGATTCTCGACAGCCTGCTCCAGATGCTTGGCGCACCGCAGATTAGTGCCGCCGCGCTGACCCTCATCCCCAATGGCAATTTTACCCACCGCACCCTGAGCGACGATGCACGCCTGAAAACACAGACGACTTGGGCCGAAGCCTTGGCCCGCCAGGTGGTCAATACGGGCGCGCCAGTGATTGTGGGCGATGCGCTGCTTGAACGCGAGTGGCGCGAGTTACAACGGGCCGGGGCTACCTCAGCCCTTAGTGTGCCCCTGATTAACGCGAACAACCAAATCCTGGGTGCGCTCACGGTGGTCAGTGCCCAGCGCCACCTTTTTACCGCCACGGAGGCGCGGCACCTGACCTCGTTCAGCATCCAAGCAAGTGTCGCCATCCATAATGCTGAACTGCACACGGAACTCGCCCGCCAGCGCTTAGTCCTTGAGGCGGTGCTGCGGGATATTGGCGATGGGCTGTTGGTGGTCAATGATCAGGGCGAGATGATTCTGGCTAATCCCGTCGCCTACCAAGCACTCCATCATAGCGACGCCCACAGCGGGGCGTTGCGCGAGGCACTCGACCGGTTGAACCGGGAGGTGCGGAGCGATGCCACCCCGGTGCTTACCAACGAACTTCAAGTGGGTACGGAGGAACACGAGCGGCATTATCTGATCCACGCCTCGCTGGTGCGCGTTACTGAAGCGGAAGAAGAACACAGCCCGGTCGCTTTTGCCCTGAACGACATCACCGGCCAGAAGGCGCAAGAGAAGCAGCGGGTCGAGTTTATCTCGATGGTCTCGCACGAACTGCGCAACCCGCTCAATACGCTCAACGGCTTCCTCAAGCTGGTGCTTCAGGGGAAAGCTGGCCCGCTCAATGATCTGCAACAGGAGTTTCTGGGCTTGGCTGACGAACAAGCCAATGCGTTGAAAGGGCGCATCACCGAGTTGCTTGAGTTTAACCGGCTAGAAGCGGGGCGACTACGCCTCCAACCCCAATGGTCGAACCTGCCGGATCTGCTTCTGACCACCAACGCCCGCTTCCAAGTCAGCGCGGCACAGTTTGGGGTAACGGTTACGGCAGAGGTGCCCGCCCACATCCCCGAGTTACTGATGGACAGTGAGCGCGTGGGCCAAGTGATCACCAATCTGGTTGAAAATGCCATGAAGGCAACGCCCGCCGGAGGCACGATCACCGTGACGGCGGAGGTGGACGAGAGCGAAGTGCGGGTGCATGTGCAGGATACCGGGGTGGGTATTCCCCTCGACCAACAGCACAAAATCTTCAGTCGCTTCTACCGGCTCGAGCAGAAAAACTCGAAACACGGCGTCCACTTAGGCTTAGGACTTTCGATCTGCCAACAGATCGTCGAAGGGCATAATGGGCGGATCTGGGTAGAGAGCGAGGAAGGGCATGGCAGCCGCTTCACGTTTACCTTGCCTTTGGTGCAGCGGACGCAGATTATCAGCGAGCCGGTGGCTTAGAGGCTTAATGATGCGTAATGCATAATGCGTGACCGGGCCGCACCCTGACGGATCACGCATCACAGATCACGCATCACGCGGACGGCAATCTACAATCCGAAACCGTCGGTCGGGGGGCGGAGCGTGGTATAGTACCCAGCACAACGCGCTGGTTGGGAAAGAGGTTCGCACTTGAACATGGCTTTGATCGCGCTGCCGTGTCAGGGCAAGCCGGTGCATCCACCGCTGACCCTGGCCTATGTTGCCACGCTCCTTGAGCAGCGGCGCCATATTGTGCGCATCTATGATCTTGGGCTTGACCCCCAAATCAACTTGGAATTCGCCTTCCAGCCGCTACGCTCATTTCGCCCGCAAGTTGTGATCGTCTCAGGTGATCAACCTGACATGATCGCCACCGCCGTGGACATCCTGCACAAAGATAAATATGCCCAGGTGCTGCCGGTGCCAATGAGTCGCAGTGGCGTTGATGCCAGTACCGTCTGTACCGAGGTGCTCCAATGGCTTGACCAGCAAGCCGGTGGGGAGCCTGGGCGCACGCCGACCCTCACCATAGACCAGTTGCCGTTGCCCGCCCGTCACCTCTTGCTCTCACTCGAAAGCTATAACCTCAGAGCGACGCGCGGCGAATTGCAGACAACGCTCCTCGTGGGCGCGCTGGAGGCGAATGGGCGCTTCGTGCTGCGCTCGCCAACTGGGATTGTCGCCGAACTGCGGAGCGTCTCGCACGAGTTTGGGTTGCGCCACTACCTGATTGCTGACGTGCCGATGACGCTTGACCGGGCGTGGTTGGTTGAGTTGCTGACGCGGCTCTGCGACGCCAAATTAGGGATTGGCTGGGAAGCCATCGCACAACCGGAGCAACTCGACGCCGAACTGATCGCCCACATGGCGCGGGCTGGCTGCGAGATTCTCGGCTTCCAGCTTGATGCCGTCAACGTTTTTGAGTCGACGGCAGCCCGTCAGGCGCTTCAGAAGGCAGTCACGTCCGCCCGTCAGAACGGCATCTTTGTGCAGGCCACTTTGAAGCTAGAGCCGCCCTACGAGTCGATCCCGCACTTGGTTGATGTGGCGGCCACCTTTGGCCTTGATGCGGTGCGCTTTGATGTTGCGGGCGGCGAGGCGGCCAGTGTTGGGGCCATTGCCCAGAAAATTTACGACCAAGGGCGGGAACGGCAGCGCCTAATCAACCGCTTTGGGGCTGCCCTTGGGGGCCTGATCTGGCACCTGCGCGGCCCCCGTGCGGTCGGAGTGATTGATGACGAGGGGTAAGCGCTTTAGACAAGGTTTCAGGGGCCAGGTTTCAGGTTTCAGGTCGAGCGCATTAGGGAGCCATGCGCTTGCCAAGACTGTAAAATAACCACGAACTTTGGCTTAGGCTTTTAGGTACTAGACAAGGTTTCAGCGGCCAGGTTTCAGGTTTCAGGTCGAGCGCATCAGAACGCCTTGCGTGCGCTCAAACTGTAAAGTGGCCGCGAACCTTGTCCTACCGCAAAAGGCACGCTGTCACGCTAAGCGCAGCGAAGCGTCCCGGTCGGGATTCTTCGCTACGCTCAGAATGACAAGAC
>CAIRDL010001012.1 GCA_903877345.1 uncultured Oscillochloris sp.
CGGTCGGGTCAGTCCAGAGGTGGAGAATCTCGTCGGGCTTGCTGTTGTCTTTGAGCTTCCAATTTTCGGGGATGTCAATCGAGAAGACACCCGAAGCGTGCGCGTAGGTCTTGAGGGTACCGAACTCGACGGCTGAGACCTCGCCGGTGCCAGTGGTGGCGGTAACTGCGGCGGTGCCAGTGGTGGCGGTAACTGCGGCGGTGGCGGCACCAGTCGGGCTCACGGTAACCGCCGGCTTAGCAGTGCCAGTGGTGGCGGCAGGGGCGGCGGTGCCAACGGTGGCGGAGGGGGGGGAGGCCGGAGCCTTGGTCGCGGTGGGGGTTGTCTGTGCCGTGCCCCCACAGGCGGTGAGGGTTGTGGCGAGCGCAACGGTCGTGAGCAAACGGCGGAGCGGAAATTCCATAGTTCCTCCTAGAAGCAAGTCCTCAGCCCATAGACAGCATCCCTTGAGGGATGCACGCGAAGCTGATCGGGGGTATTCTAGCATAGTTTGTTCAGGTGCGGATCAAACTAGGCGGCACTGGCGTGTCGGTTGCCGTAGGCGGGTATTCTAGCATAGTTTGCTCAGGTGCGGATCAAACACTAGCTTTGCCCCATGTGATCACCTGTTTAACGTGGGGCAAACGAGTTTTAGGGTTTGTGGTGTTCTATAGTAGCAGTGACCGCCATGTACAGAGCATTGTAATGGGCGCGTCGTGCAAATGATCCGTGATGTGTGATGCGTGATCCGTGACCGGGCTGTACCCTGTCCAATCACGAATCACGGATCACGCCTTACGAATCACGGATCAGATGGGATGTTTTAAATCTTCCGCTTCCCTTAAAGCGGCGCAACCTACAGGCGTGCGATTCGGGTATAATCGGCGGTGCGGCGACCGAGCAGTGGTTTTCGGGCCAAACGTTAGGGGTAGCGCGTGTTGCCCTTGCTTGATACGATCATTTTTGGCAACCCACTGACCCGTTGGCTGCTCGCCCTGCTCATCGCGTGCGTCGTGATGCTCACCGTAAGCGCATGGCACTGGGCCGCCACGCACCCCACGCGGCCCCGGCTCCTCCGCCCCGACACGTTCTTCGCTGACGTGGCGCTTGTCCTCGCCAGCCACACCATCAGCCCGCTCGTGCTGCTCCTGGCTTTGTACGCTGGCAGCCTGATTCTCACGTTGCCCCTGGAAGCCAGCCAGCCCTTACGCTCCGGCGCAATGATCCTGCTGCTGCTCCAGAGTGGCCGTTGGGGCCACGCACTGCTCGACCGTTGGGTGGCCCGCTACAGCGAGCGCAACCGCGCCACCAATGCGGCGGGCGTCGGCACCGCGCACCTGATCGGCAGCGTGGCGCGCTTCGCCCTCTACACGCTCATCCTGCTGTTGATGCTCGACAATCTGCCGGGGGTGCAGATCACCGCCCTCGTGACGAGTCTCGGCATCGGTGGCATCGCCGTTGCTCTGGCAGTGCAGAGCATCCTTGCCGACCTTTTCGCCTCGCTCTCGATCACGCTTGATAAGCCCTTTGTGCTCGGCGACATGATTGGCGTCGGCGACGATACGGGTATCGTCGAGCAAATTGGCCTGAAGACCACCCGCGTGCGTAGCCTCACCGGCGAACAGTTGATTTTCGCCAACAACGACCTGCTGAGCAGCCGGGTGCGGAACTTCGCCCGCCAAACTTGGCGCAGCACCGTCTTTGGCTTCCGCCTCAGCTACGGCACGCCCCCCGCACAGTTGCGCGAACTCCCCGCGCTGCTGCAAGCCCTGGTCGAGCGCCACGCGGAGGCCCGCTTTGACCGCACGCACTTGCTCCGTCTTGATGATCTTGGCCTTTATTACGAGGTGGCCTACACGGTCACGACGGCTGATTTCGACCGCTATGCGGCGATCCAACAGGCGATCAACCTTGCCCTGATCGAGCATTGTGCTGCCGCTGGTATTCGTTTTGCACAGCGTGACCGCGACGGGATGTGAGGCAAGGGGTCAGGGGTCAGGGGTCAGGGGTCAGGTCGAGCGCATCAGTTCGTATTCGTAGTGCAGGCTTCCAGCCTGCCGACGCGCATCTGGCAGGCTGGAAGCCTGCACTACGAATGGCGCACACGGTAAAGCTGATCTGAACCTTGTCCAAGGCCGCGACGAGGGGGTGTTGCAAACGAGCTTTACCGTCTGGACAGTTCGTAGTAGCGGCTTCAGCCGCGTTAGAAAGCCTTGCACGGGGCTAAAGCCCCTACTACGAAC
>CAIRDL010001013.1 GCA_903877345.1 uncultured Oscillochloris sp.
CGGGGGGCAAGCCGACGAGGGTATCGGTTGAGAAGCCAGCGAAGGCCATGCGACCACCTTGGGTGCGGGGACGCCACGAACGTGCGTGGAGTCCGGTTGCCCGTCATGGTAGCACATCTCTGAGGGTGGTTTGGGTTGATGCGAAGGCGGAGCGCCCAGCAATTGGCACCTGCCTATCGCCCTTCCTCACAAACCGACCAATCATCGTATAATAGACCCGTGCTATGTTGGTGTCGCTAGATCAGCCCTTGCAGCGTAACCCTCGTGTGGTCAGGTTTGCCGATCTTTTCCTGTTCTGGTACATCCAGGACGGATTGATCCGTTTTGCTTGAAACTTGGCACTTACAACCTTGCCTGAGTTCGGAGTAGCTGCTCCATGAGCCAGAACATCATTCAGGTTAACTATCCTCAACTACGCGACGTAGTCCAACGCTTGCAGCGCCAAGCTGATACCTGTACCGAATTACGCACTGCGGTTAACCGAGCCCGCCACCCACTTGAGCAAGGCGGTTGGATTGGTCAAGGAGCGCAGGCGTTTTTCACCGAACTGGACAGCAACCTCATGCCAGCCCTGGATCGGCTCCACAACGCACTGACCCAAGGTGTGGCCGTGGTTCAAGCCGCCATCGCCACTTTTCAGGCCGCTGAGGAGGAAGCTGCCCGCCTCTTTCAGGCCAAGGGAAACGTGGATCCCGTTTCTCGCACCGAACTGTCGCTAGGTGAAAAAGCCGAGCAGCGTTTCCAAGAACCCTACATGACTGCAATGTTAAACCGGACTTGGTTGGGCGAAGGCGACCCACGGTTGGGATGGGCAATGACTGTCCTGCGCCAAGATCCTCTGACGGATGTGGACAAGAATAAAGCGCTGAATGTGATTGCCGAACTGCGCGGTCTTGATCGGGCCACGGTCGAACAACAATACGCAACCTTTTTGCAGCGTCGGAAGGAAGCAAAGGAGCGAGGCGCGCCAATCGAAGAGCTTATGCCTGTCGTATCAACAACCATGTTGACGCGAATGAGCTCCTCCAACCCGCTAGAGGTTATGAAGGGCGTATTAATGCCGTACTTCGGTGTGACACAGCTGAACTATATGGGCAGCCGCGACCAGTTACGCTTCGGGCAGATTGTTGGCGATACATTGGGTATTGATGCCGTCTTCGGCGCAATGCTGAACCCTACTGGCGGTATGCCTGGCCCCGGCGAGTGGGCCATCCCTACAGGTGAGTCTGCCGTAAGCTACCACGCGGCTTTCCACGATGCGGGTGGGTTCTTAAAGAACCATTTTGACGTTGGGCCAGGGTACAATTACCTGAATGCCGAAAACCGACCCGCAGATGACCCGCTCACTGGGCATGAATCTGGCCTCGAGTACTGGAACGCCAAGGTTCTTGTTGCAAAGGCGCGTCAGGGCAAGCTTGAAGGTGGTGATGTCGTTAATGCTATAGCGACAATTGGGGGTGGCAGCATACTCGGGAAGATTAGTGATCTCTCCCATTTAAAAATGACTGATGTGGCACGACTGACGCTCGGCGGCTTCACAGGTCTAATGTTCGGGATCTAATGTGAATACACCACACTCCATCACCTATCCGCTCGTCCTTAGCAGTGCAGCTTTGGCTTACCTGCTGGCCTTGCTTGAGGTTCCGCAGTTGCTTGGCGTTGATGATGCCACGCTCTTCCCGAGCGACCAGGCAGCGCGTGACGCAACCTTCTCCGCTGGAAAGAGCTACCTTGAGAGCGAGGGTTGGCTGACTTGGCAGGCTGATCAGCATGCCTATCATCTTGATGAAGCACTGCTCGCCATCATCACGAGTCTGGCTTTTCCCGTTGTGGTAATGGTGGTAACGCTGGACACCCCGCCCACACCCCGCCGTGGCGTCACCTGTACAATCAGCAACGATCTGGTAATCGAGGTGGCCCGCTTTGAGGATACCTACCACCTCAATGTCCTAGCCTCAGTAGACCTCTTGGTGCAGCGCCTCGTCCATGTGCTTGAACTCCCGCCACAGCACGGCACTGTGGCTACGTACACCTTGGCTCGCCCCACCTTTGAGGCAATACGCCGCGACCCCCAGAACCCGGTTCAGCTTGCTTTGCCCCCAACAGTGGCAGAACACCTCATCACGACGCTCACCACCCTGACCTGTAGTGCCGTCATTGCCTTCCTCCAAGTGCGCCAGTCACAAGTGACCGCGTTGCACCTCATTGGCGTGCTTGTGGGTCGGGCAGACCAAGCCTGGATGGTACAGCCTGCTGGGGAGGCTTCTGTACAGCTCACGGCGCTTGGGCGGGATGATCTCGCCGCTTCGTTGCTCAGCAACATCGTTGCGCTACAACCAGCCGCCTAATGGGTAGCCGAAACAGTCAATCAGCGCATGTCACCATCGTACGATTCGCTCCCTGTTATTGAGGATTGCATGCCCATCTACCAGGCCATGTTGGTGTCTCTACAGATGTTTTGCCAGGGTACCTGCCGCTCGACCCTCATGCGCCTCCTGCCCCTCCTCCTGTTGGTGCTGGTAGTTACTGGCCCTGCTCACGCGCAAGATCAAACCAACCTGCGGATCGTCCAGGTTGATGCTAGTCGTGCGCCACAGATCGAGTTCACCGTAGACTACAGCCTCATCAACGGGCAACCCAGCAAGACTGACCCTAGTTTCGTGGTGCGGGTTGCTAACCAACCGGTCGAACTCAGCGCACAACGGCGCAATCGTCTGCCGATCAATGTTGCCATGGTCGCAGATCTTAGTGCCCGTATGAGCGATCAGGGCGCACCGTATACCACCCGCTTTCAGAATATGGCACCGCTGGTGATGGATTTGGTCAGTCAACTCCAGGCCGATCTGAACTATGCCAGCCTGATTACCTTCAATGCTACGGTCACGATTCCTAATGCACTTGATAGCGACCTACAGGCGATTGCGAATACCCTCACGCGCAGCAATACAAGTTTGATCTTCGAGCCGCAACCGCTGATTGGGGCTAACCCTAAGGCGGTCTACCCACTGTACGATGCCATCCGCACGGCTATCGCGCAACTGGTAGCTGGTGAAATTCGTCCCCGGGCCTTGGTGATTTTCGCTGCTGGCCCGATTGATCCTGACCAGATTGCGCTCCTCCGCAAAGAGATTGAGCCAGCCCGCAATGATCGCGCACCGATCCAGGTGCTGGTCTTCAGCTTCGGTTCGCCCAAGACCTTCACGACCTTTCCCGCTGGAACCCAGGCTTTATCAGATTTAGCGACTGCGCTTGACGGCCAGTTTATTGACCTTGGGAATGACTTGCTTAGTGTCGCCTCTCGGCAGAAGATCGACCAGCAGTTTAACGCGATCATCCGCCGGGGTGAGCACTGGGTGCTGACCGTCAATGTCCCAACGACGCCTGCTGGCTCGACCACCCTGCGCGTTGAGGCCGGTGGCAGTGTCGGCGAGACGACGTTTCAGCTCCCCGAGTTGCCTCCGAGGGTCACGATTGAGCCATCCAATCCGGTCTGGAACGGGGCGGTAACGCTGACGATCAAACCGCTGGTCGCCCAAGCGCCGATCACCCGCGTCCAATATGTGCTCGATAACTATCCCCTCGGCGAAGCAACGGATAGCACCAATGGATTCGCCTATACCTTCTCGACCGAAGACCGCACTTTTCTGGCCCGCTTTCCCCAAGGCAAGCATACCTTGACGGCCATCGTTACCGATCAGCGTGGGCTTGAGAACCCCCGTGACAGTAACGCGCTGACGATCACCGTAGCCGCCCCTCCTCCCGTGAACCCACTGGATTGGCTGTTGTCGTACTGGTGGGTGGTGGCCCTCGTGATCCTCGGCGTTGGCATCCTTATCCTTGGAGCGATCATTTTACGCACGAGGGGCAAGGCCACCACCACGGTTGGCACCGAGCCGCAAGTCCTAGCACGGAGTGATGAGGAGGGGCCAACCGTGCGCTATGGCCCTGACGCCCCGCCGTTGCCACCCACGCCACTGGGTTATTCTCCGCTCACAGAGCCACTTGATGATCCCGATGAGACGCAACGGGTTGACGATGATATTGATGAAGAGACCGGGCGTTATGGCCCGGAGAACGAGGTACACGCAACCCGCTGGCAGTTGAGCATCATTGAGGGCGCAGATCCGCAGACGATTAGCCTCCAAGAGCGGCGTCATTACGATATTGGTCGTCCCACCACCAAGGGCCATCAGCCGCACATCCTCGTGAACAACAGGCTTGTCTCACGTAACCACGCCACGCTTGAGCGTCTGCTTGACAGTCTTGAGTTGATCGCTCGGGAGACGGAAAATGGCACCTTCTTTGGCGAGGAGCGCCGTCTGTTACAGGTGGATGAGCGGGTGGCACTTAAAGCTGGCGATGTGTTCTGGCTGAGTCCACGGGTGAAGCTTCGGGTCGAAAGCGAGTCCTAACCCACATGCAGACCCTTACCCCGCTGTCCCCAGGCCACCGCCTGGGCAAGTTCGAGATCGTGCAACTTATCGCTAGTGAGGGGCAGGCCCATGTCTACCTTGCGCGCCTCGCCAGCGACCCCCAAGTCACGCTGCATACACTCGAGCAGCGCCTGCGCACCCGCAGGATCACGCCGACCTTTGTCGAGGCACAACGGCTCTGCATTATCAAGCTTGCCAGCCCCGACCCCGACTGGATTGACTGCCTACGTGACGAACACAACTTCCTGTTGCGCTCGGAGGTGCGGCACCCGCGTGTGATCACGCTTTTCGTTGATCCTCGTGGCGAAGCGAGTGCAGGTCAACGCAGCAAGGAAGTGAAGGGGCTGTGGTTTGCCAATCTTGCTGATTCCAATGGCACACCGCTCAGTCTGCCCTATATCGCGCTCACCTACTTGCCCGGTGGCACGCTGAAGCAATTGCTCGAACAGCGCCATCGCCAACCACTTCCGCCAGCGACCGTGGTGCGGATCGCGCTCCAAGTCGCTGAGGCCCTTAAGCATCTGCACACGCAGGCAGGGATCATTCACCACGATGTCTCTCCGAGCAATATTGTCTTGCGCCATCCGCTCAACACCATGTGGCCCCAAACGCCTGACTGTGTCCTGATTGACCTAGCCGTGGCGGATATGCCCGACAAGCCCAGGCGTAGCCAGATTCACGGAAAAAAGATCTATCTGCCGCCCGAACGCCTGCTCGATCTG
Source organism: uncultured Oscillochloris sp. (assembly GCA_903877345.1). Taxonomy (GTDB): domain Bacteria; phylum Chloroflexota; class Chloroflexia; order Chloroflexales; family Chloroflexaceae; genus CAIWXH01. The sequence goes on from CAIRDL010001013.1 coordinate 5,156, forward strand.
CCGAACTCACAAGGCCCACTGGTGGATGTCTACGGCCTTGGCGTGGTGATCTACGAGTGCTTGGTCGGCCAACTGCCACGCACCGGCACCGATGCGATCAACAAACTGCCCCTGCCCCTACCGCCGATCCGCACCTATGCACCCCGCATCGCCATCTCCGACCAACTCGCATCTCTAGTGAATGCGGCGGTCGAGCATGACCCGCTCCAGCGCCCCTCACTCCAACAACTTGTGGCCGCGCTTGAACACACACCTGAGGCCAAGCAAGACCCGAAGCTTCGTAGCGGTACGACGTGGCGCACCTTCGCCCCATTCGCTGTGGGCATGCTGGTGGTGGTGGTGGTGCTACTTTTCGTTGGCACGCTCAGTATGCTGCGCCAGCCATCGGTCCCGCCGATCTTGCCAAGTGCTACGCCAACGATTACCACGGGAACGCCGACGCCGAGCATGACTCTCACGCCTACCATCCACCCCTCTTCGACCCCTGTACGTCTCACCCCGCCGCCACGAGCCACAGCGCCCTAGCCCGATTTGAAAGGTATTCAGCGTATGTCTGCCCCTAGCCAAGCAACGCCTAGGCCCAGCCAGCAACCTACGGTGCGCCTAGAGTGCGACACGGGTTCAGCACAGGGCGGACGGGCCGAAAATGAGGACGCGGTTGCCTGGAATGAACTCGACGCCGGCGTGCTCGCCATTATCGCCGATGGGATGGGCGGCGGTCTTGATGGAAAACTCTTTAGCCAAGCGGCGGTTGCCAGTGTGCAGTCAACGGTGATCAGCGCCCGGGCGGGGGTGGACACGCCGCAACTCACGCATGCGCTTAAAACTGCGGCAAGCGAACTGCACGCGATGCGCGCCAGTGAGCCGCGCTACCACGCCAGCGGGACGACGTTGGTGGTCGCCGGGGTTGTGCCTACGCCAAACAACGCCAAGGTTTGCGTGCTCCATGTGGGCGATAGTCGGGCCTACGCGATTCGGGCGAATGGCAAACTTGAGCCGCTCACGCGGGATCACACCTACGCCGAACAACTCATCCGCCAGCAAATGCCCACCGCCGAGGCGTATCGTCACCCGCAGGCCCTGCGGCTCATACACGCCCTCGGCGATGACCTTGATGTCAACCACCTCCTCGACTATCAGCAGACCACGCAGCTCGCCCCTGGCGATAGTCTGCTTCTCTGCACCGATGGGGTGTGTAAACAACTCTCGGACGCCGAACTCGTGGCTGCCGTGGCGGGACGCTCCGCTCAGGCGGCGGTTGCCCAGTTGCTGGAGCAGGCGCTGCGTAACGCGGCCAGCAAGCATGTACGAAGTGACAATGCCACCGCGCTGGTGGTGCGCTGTTTGCCCGCCCCCATACGGCGACGACCCATGATCTTAGGCTTGCTTCTTACGGTTATTGTGGTGATCACGCTTGCGTTTAGCGCATTGGCCTTTGTTCGCGCCGGACAGCCCGAATTTGCGCGCTTAACCCCCGAGCCGACGATTACCGCCCCTGCCGAGGCAACGCGACCACCGGAAGTGCCCGTCACCTCGACGCCAAGGTTCGGCGCAACTTCGACCTTGGCTCCCTCGGTGCTGCCAAGCCCTACGCCGACCAATACGCCAACGCCAACGTCATCGCCCACGCTTAAGCCCACGCGCACCCCACGGCCACCGACGAGGACGCCCACATCCGCGCCCTTCAGTACAGCATCAGCCGTGATCGTACCCACAGAAGCCCCGGTTGTGCCAACCGTCCCGCCGGTGGAACCCTCGGTTACGCCAACTGTCGCGCCGGTGGAACCCCCGGTTACGCCAACTGTCGCGCCGGTGGAACCCCCGGTTGTGCCAACTGTCGTACCAACCGTCCCGTCGGCGGAACCCTCGGTTGCGCCACCTGTCGTCCCTACCGTTGCAGTCTCGATCTGAGCACTGCAAACGCGGCCTCTGTCACCTTCAGGCAGCGAACCAAAGATTGCACTAGGAGATCTGATCATGCCCTCGCCACCCTTGTCTGTTCACGCCCTGGCAGCGCTGTTCCTCACTGCGCTGCTCCTCGCTGGTTGTGGCGGTACGAGCAACTCCAATCTCACCGCCACGCTGTCCCCCATGCCAGCGGTTGATACACCGACCATCATTCCGCTCGGGTCGCCCTCCGTTACGGTCGCGCCGAGCAGTGTGGTGCTTACCGATGTGCCTGAAGTGAAGGAGGCTCGCCAGAGCCTTTTGGATGGCAACTATGACCGGGCGGTGCAGTTGCTCCGGCGCGTCACCGCACGCTACCCTGAAAGCAGTGCGGCGCAAGCGGAACTGGCCGATGCCTATCAACAGTGGGGCAGCAGTTTGGTGAGTACATCAAAGGGTGAGATCGCGCAGCTTAGCATTGCCCTTGAGAAGTTCACTAGTGGGTTGGCTGTCATCCCAGCGGACAGCAGCGCCCAGCCTGCACTCCAGAGTGCCTACAACGAAGCGCGTGCCTATGTGGATGCCGCTGTAGCGCAGGATGCTCTGAACGGTACCGCCGCCAGTATGCAATCCGCCGCACGTCGGACCGAGGCCGAACGTATCCTCAAGCTCTTTGCGACCCTCTACGACCGTAACCCCACCTTCCCTGGGCTCACCCAACGCTACGCCCTGGCTTTGGTCGCTACAGGCACGAGCTATCTTGAGGGCGGCACGACACCTGACGAGCGGATCAGCTTCCGTGAGCAGGCGCTTGCCTACTGCACCCAAGCGCAAACGCTCGACCCGCAACTCAGTACAGCTACCACCTGCGTCAATAAAGCGAAACAAGCGGTTGCACCCCCGACGGCACTCCCGCCGCCGGTTCCTCCGCCTCCTACCAAACCCGCGCACCTCGAGATCAGATTGAAAGACCGCAACGAACGTCCCGGTTGTATTTCGGTGCAGGTGCGTAACACCAGCGCCGCTGGCTGGAGTCTGACCATTGACGGGATGAACCTGAGCGCCCAATTTGATGGCGGCAACAACAGTTCCCTCTGCGGGCTGCCCGACCACGCCATCACCTTCACCATCCGTAATGGCGCGGGCAGCCCGGTGCGCGGTGGTTCTAGCCCTGCTGCTGGCCGCGATATTTTGTTTGCGACTTGGGTGAAGTAGGGCGGGCGACATTTGGGAAGAGTCGGTCCTTCCCGAAAAGTGACAGGGCCTGGAGTGCTACCTCCAGGCCCCGTTTGTTGGCATCGTCACTTCGTAGCCTACTGCGGATCGATCTCGATAATCGTGTTTGGGCCAAGCCGTACTTGCATGCGCCCTTTGATCGGGACGGGTTGATCGGGGTCGATCTGTTTATCGTTAATGAAGGTTCCGTTCCCGCTTTTCAGATCCTTCAAGCACAGATCATGCTGCCACTGGAGGATTTGGATATGCTGGCGCGAGAGGCCGTTATCACCCAAGATGCGGAGTTGGGTGTCCTTCTCGCCCCGACCGATGAGGAAGGGAAACACTTTGGCCGTTACCGTCAGCTTTTGGGTCGGATTGGGGGTCTGGATGACCCGAATGCGTAGCTGCATCGGACGACGGCTCGGACGAACGGGCGGCGGCGGTGGCGGTGGTGCATCGTGCTTCGCGGTCAATTCGGGTTCGAGGGGCGGCCGGAGCGGCTCAGGCTGCGCCCCTAGCCGCCGAGCGACTAGCCACCCGCCGCCCCCAAGCACCGCAAGCAGCAAGACGCCAAAACCAATCGGCCAGCGCCAATCGGGGCCAGGTGGCGGAATCACACTAAAAGATCGACTACCTTCTTTCGTCTGCCCACTGGCTTCGGTGCGGATTTGTACCGTGAATTCATCCTTCTCATTGGCCTCGAACAGTGCCAGTGGCATATCAAGCTGGATCAACCCGTCTGCATTCGGTGCCATGTGCGAAATATCAGCGACCTTGCTCCCCGCCTTGCTCGTGATGGTGCCATCGAAGAGCAGTTGCCGCTGCCCTACGCCACTCAGCGCGAGCTGAATCAGCAGCTTCTTTGTCGCCCATTGTGCCGTGACAGAAGCGATTGTTACACTAAGGTTCGGCTCATATTTCACACACGGGGCAGCAAGGATTTTCGCATCTGCACCGCGCACGAGTTCATCAGGGCCAAGTTCAAACGGCTGGTTCTCGCGGTTGGTCGCCCGAACCTGAAAGCAATACTCGTGACCTGCCAGAAACGTCTCCGCCCCAATTGGGAGCGTCTGTGTAAGGCTTGCGAGGGCTATTGGGAGCGTCGTTTGCAAGGTGCCCTGGCCTTTATCGAAAATCGTTACGGTGACGCTGCCCAGAGCATTTACATTCACAGCATCTAGGTTGAGGGCATACCTATCTTTGTCTTTATCGTAGCTGATAGTTGGATTGAATCTGGGTGGCGGATCGTAATCGAAAGCCGCCTCAACGACAAAATTACCTGAAACTGGTTGTGTCTCACCCTCAAGCAGCACACTTAATGTAGCGGTTTGTTGCCCTTGGTGTGGGTAAAGCGTCGCCTGCGCCATCCACTGACTATCAAGGATCGCCATAATGGTCTGGAAGCGGGCCTCAATCTCATCAACCACGCCGACCACAGCGTCGCCTTGCGTGTCACGCGCTAACTGCTTGAGGATCACCTCATCAATGCGATTACAGCTTTGCGCTTCGCACAGACCGATAGTATAGATCGGCACATGGAAATCTTTGGCCTTGCTAATCGCATTCCCGACCCCACGCTCACTACACTGCGCGCCCCCCGACAGTTCATCAACGCCATCGGTGAAGAGAATCACGGCGCGGCGTTCCTCCGGCTGAGCTGCCTCGGCGAGCAGTTGTACCGCCTGGAAGGCCGCATTGTAGAGGCAGGTGCCGGCCTTGGGTTTCGCTGTCCAAGCGTTCACTTCCTGTTGCCAGAACGCACGGTCAGTCGAGAAATCCGTAGCTGTGCCGATCTTCGCATTAACCTCCAGCACAGTGAACTGATAGATAAAGAGTTGGGCGTTCTTCGGCATCTTGGCGAGCGCCTTAAGGGCCGCAGCCTTCGCCTTCGCGATGTTCGGTGCCATGCTCCCACTCGCATCAAGCAGCAGCACAATCTTGATGGGCGTGTCAGGATCCGTGATCGTGGCCCGTGCGCCCTGCCCATCGCCAATCAGCGCGACAGTACCCGTGTTCTGGAGCTTCACGTCCGCCTTGATGATGGGGTTGCCACTGCCATCCCGCAGGCTGAAGTAGCTCCGCACCAGCATACCCTTCCCCGCACCCTGATCCGTGCCGCCACTTTGCAGCACCACCACTTCACGGGAGGGCGATTGGGCACCCGCGCTCAACGGCAACGTCACAACCAGGAGCAAAAACAGCCCGATGGTGGAGCGGAACCAGCCTCGTGTCATCACTCGTCGCCTTCGCCTCATCCAATCGTCTGTGCTCCTAGTACTACAACGAGAACTGCCTAAACGAGGTAACACGACGGTCAGGCCCGCACCGGCGGGGCAATCAGCGGAGTTGCGGGGCCAATCAATTCGTCCATATTGCGGATCCACCGTTCGGTGCGGCGGCGGTGGGCGGCACGAGC
>CAIRDL010001014.1 GCA_903877345.1 uncultured Oscillochloris sp.
GGTCACGCCACCCCAACTCAGGGCAATTCCCAGATCGTGAAATTGTCGAACCAAACCTCGACCCCGCCTTGCTCGTTGTAGCACGAGGTCCAGACGCCGACTTGGCCGTCGGTGTAGGTGCTGTCGCTCGCCGTATCCAACAGTTCATCATTCAGATAGAGGCTAATCTTGTTGTCCTGCCTGACCACCCGCAGACGGTTCCAGTCGCCACTCTTCACGAGCCTACTCGGGTTGCCCTTCACCAGATTCTTGGTTGGGGTTGCGTCGTTTGACGAGACCACCGAAAGGTCGTAGGAATCTTCGTAGAACCTGAAGCGGTAGTAGCCGACATCGGTCTTTTGGTCGAAGATGAAGCCGCAGCCCGCGTCCGTCCCGCCGCGTTCAGCTTTGCAGTCAAGGTCGGCGACGAAATTCGTAACGTCACGCTCATGCGTCTCATACGTGGCACCCTTACCAGTCCAGAGTACCTTGAAAACGCCATCCTCGATGGTATCGGTTTCGATGTCGCTGACCTGGCCAGTGACCCACGAGTTGCTGTTGTCATCAAACGCATCGCGGAAAACCTGTCTGGCCGAGGCAAGGATAGGATCACCTGCGGGGGTAGCCGTGGCCCTCATTGGGGTCTTGGTCGGGAGCAACACAACATCGCGGGTTGGCGCTACGTTCGCCGGATCGCTCACGGGTGTGCGCCGTGACGAAGCGGTGGTCGGCCCGGTCGAAACGTCCAGCGACGAGTTGACCGATGAGAACACCGTAGCAGTCTTCTCGCCCAAAAGGGTCAAAACACCAATGATCACGATGGCCCCAACGCAGGCAACGGCGGCGAGACCGCCCAGGGAGATCAGGACGATGAGCCAGACGGGCATACCCTTGCGGGGCGGGTTTGGCGCGATGCCTGGGGGCGGGTAGGCCGCCCCTTGACCACCAGACGGTGCGTTAAAGGGTGACTGATCAATACGGATGGTCGGGTTTCCGGCGGCATCCTGTTCAGGCAGGCGCGTGCCACAGTTCGGGCAGAAGCGCTCACTCGGGTTCGACTCAGCGCCACAGTTCGGACAGATCTTGTTGCTGCTCATGGTGCCCCGTCCTTGATTGTTCGTCGCTTGTCGCCCATCGTAGCACACCTTATGCATCGGTGCTATGGGTGTACTGGCCCGCAGGATTGCGCCTTGTTGTCAATTTAGGGCAATAACCCACGACGCCGCAACTCGCCCAAAAGAGCCGGCTCGATCTGGTCACGGATGGCCGCGTTCGCGTAGCCGATCCAGCCAACTTCGGCCTCCACACTCATTGGCGCATCAAGCGCGCCCCCACGTTCATCGGTGAGTATAATACCGGACTGATGGGCAATCAGGGCCGTGCAAAGGTCGTAGGGGTGGCAGCAAATCCCCAGTGCTTCGCCCCGGGCAGCCAGGTAAGGTTCGAGCAACGGGCGCAAATCGGCGATGAAACGGTCGTGACCGGCGATCAGTTCGTAGAGTTGCCCGGCACTGCTAATGTACTGATCCTCAAAGCAATGGGCCTTGCCAAGCTGGGGTGGGCCGAGGGTCGCCCGCACCACCGCCTCATCAAGCGCGGCCAATTCCTCCCGCGCCCCTGGAAAAAAGCGGCTAATCGTCGCAAACCCGTGGGCAATCGTAGTGGCCCGCGACGCCCGCAGGCTGAGCGGGTGGCGCTCGCCCGTCAGACGATTGAGCCGCTCGGCGTGGGTTGGCTCGTTTGGCGTGGCCCACAGCGTATCGCACAGGTGTTGCTTGACAAGAGGAATCTCCGTCTGTACAGCAAGTTCGATTTCGCTCAGGCGCGTAGCCGTCCCCCGATTGGGGGCCACGCCGGTGAGCACCCAGGCGGGCCGTTTCTGATACATCAGGCCGCGTGTGCCGTCAATCGGGTCAACCAACACGCGGATGGCCGCCTGTTCAGGTGGCATCCCGACCGGCAGCGTCACGCCATCCGGGGGCAGTCCTTCGGCGAGTAACACCAGCGGCCAGGTTGGGGCCACCCGGGTGGCGAAAAAATCAACCAACAGGGCCTCGCTGACCCGATCAACGGCGTAGATCGTATCGCCAGCCTGCTCGTCTTCCGCCACACCGGCGAGATCGTCAACGGCATGTTGCGTGCAAGCAGCCACAACGGCATCACGGATCTGTTCGTGCAGTTCACGGATCAGCCCTAAGAGGGCGGTGGGGTTCTGAATGGGCATTTGAATTTTAGATTTCAGATTTTGGCTTTTCACACGTTCCTTGCGGCTTTGCGGCTTTGCGGCTTTGCGTCAGATGGAATGCTAGTACGGGGCAAACTGCAAAACTGAAACCTACAACCACACGTTCCTTGCGGCTTTGCGGCTTTGCGGCTTTGCGTCAGGTCGCTAGACATTTGATCACGCAACAATGATCCGCACCCCGTGGGCCAGATCAGGGTCAAGTGAACGCGGGATGGCGGCCAAGTTGTCCCGGCGCAGAGCAACCGAGGCAATGCCCTCGCCGCGTTGGTCAAGGCGCAGCTCAACGGCGGCGCTTTCGAGCGCGTCAGGGCCAGGTTCTTGCAGGGCAATATAGCTATGCCCCAGCTTGAACAGCCGCCGCCCCGGCTCAACCAACGGGTGTTGCCCAAGCAGTGCGACGTAGCGGGCGGCGCTAAGCGTCAGGTTCCGCACTGCCACGGTTATGCGGAAAATGCCCATCACGCCATTCGGGTGCCAAATCTGCTCGTAGGGCACGCGCCACTCGCGGGGCGTGACATCGCCACAGAGGAAGGGCAGTTCGGGCGTGTCGCCGAGGGCCGTTTGCCACGCGAGGCGCACCCCGTCGGGACGTTCACGCCCACCGGCGAAGGGGCCACGCAGGGGCAAACCCCGCGCCCGGGCGGCAATGACCGCTGCGGTGGTGTCGTCAGGCAAAAGGGCGAAATCAATCAGGCCCGCGCCCGCCGCCGTGTGCTGCCACCAGCGATGCTCAGGTGCTTCGCGCCGAAAAGCTAACAGTTCGAGATAGCTGCCGTCGGCGAAACTGATCAAGGCATTATGGGTCGCCCCATCGGTGTGCTCGCCCCCAGGCGTGACGGTAAAGCCGAGCGCTTCGTAATCTGCGACCGCTGCCGCCAGATTGCCCACCAGAATGACGAGATGGTCAATTGCGCTGATCACCGCTCCTCCGTTTGGCAAAGGCGAACGGCTCCATTATAATCGAAGCAACCGCGTTGAACGAGGCAGCGAAGCAAAGGTACACATGAGCAACGACTCTTTTCGGGCCTTGGTGGTCGAGGAGGACGGGAACGGGCGCAGCGTTGTGCTGCGCGAGGTGCGTGTCGCCGAACTTCCCCCCGGTGAGGTGCTGGTGCGCGTGGCCTACTCGACACTTAATTACAAAGACGGCCTCGCCGTGACGGGCAAGGGTAAAATCCTCCGCACCAACCCAATGGCCCCCGGCATTGATTTCGCAGGCACTGTGGTCGAATCTGCCTCCCCCGCCTATCATCCCGGCGACAAGGTTGTGCTGACCGGTTGGGGCGTGGGCGAGCGCCATTGGGGCGGTTTTAGCCAAATGAACCGCGTCAAGGCCGAGTGGCTCATCCCTCTGCCCCCAGGCTTGAGCCTTCAACAGGCAATGGCGATTGGCACGGCGGGTTTCACCGCGATGCTCTGTGTGCAAGCGCTTGAACGCCACGGCCTTGCGCTAACCGAGCGCGAGGTGGTGGTGACGGGCGCGGCGGGCGGCGTGGGCAGTGTGGCTGTGGCCCTGTTGGCCCGGGCGGGCTACCAAGTCGTCGCCTCAACCGGACGCCCCGCCGAGGCTGATTACCTGCGCGGACTTGGCGCGACCGCTGTCATTGACCGCACGTTCTTCACCAATCCGGGTCGTCCGCTCGAGAGCGAGCGCTGGGCGGCGGCGATTGACACGGTGGGCGGGCCGACCTTGGCGGGGATCTTCCGCTCCGTGGCTTATCACGGCGTCGTCGCGGCCTGCGGCAATGCCGGCGGGGCCGAGTTCACCGCCCCCGTCTTCCCCTTCATTCTGCGCGGCGTGCGGCTCATCGGCGTCGAGTCCGTCCTCGTGCCGCCCGACGAGCGCCGCGCCGCATGGGCACGCATCGCCCGCGATCTGCCCGGCGAACTGATTGACCGCATGACCGAGGTCATTCCCTTAGCCGCCGTGCCCGCCTACAGCGAGACGATCACCAACGCGCAGGTGCGCGGGCGCATTGTCGTTGATGTCAACGCCTAGCAATTCACCAAAAAAAGAGGAGCGACGCAACATCTTGCGCCGCTCCTCTTTGCGTAGCTCGACCTGAAACCTGAACCCCGACACCTGAAACCTGAAACCTTGCTTTACCCGTGCAACACATCGGCGAGGCGACGATGCAACGTGCGCCGCCGCCGGTCAACGCGCCAGAGCAGCCGTTGGACGCTTTGGGCGTTGTAGGCTAACTGCGCGTTGCGCTGCGGGTCTTGCGGATCAAACAAACCCTGCCCATCGCTGTCAAAACTGTTAGCGACATAGGTGAGCATATCCTCGCGCAACTCGCGGTCGAAGGAAGCCCCGCCTTCCAGCAACTGGCGGGCAACCTCCGGTGAGGGGCCGAGAGTCTTGAGGCTCCGGCGTCCAAGGATGGCGCTGAGGCGTGCCTGGGCTTGACGCGGATCGTGGCTGGTAGCGGCAAGCATCACCCGTTGCAACCCCACCGGCGGCGGCGGAAGCACCGGGACGTGGGCGTCAGCGTGAAGGGATGGGCTAAACTCGATCTGAGCCGCATGGCGCAACACCTGTTGATCAAGGGCTGAGGTGAGGCGCGGCAGGTGGAGGGTAGCGGTAATAAAACAGTTAGCCGGGACAACAGGCTGTTCGGCGGCAGGCAGGCCCGGCAGCACGAGGCGTCGTTCGCCGTGGGGGCCGACGTGGAGCAACCCATTAACGTAGGTGTGGAGTTCGTCAAGGGACAGCCCCTTGAGCAACAACAGGTAAACCTTGCCCGCATTCTCACGGGCCGCCGCCTCTTGCAACGTCTCGACGAACTGACTGGCCCCAAAGCGCTCGTGAATCCCACGGTAGTACTCGCTTTGGCTACTGCGCCGCGCCCAACGGTCTGAGCCGATGGTGACGAACTGGCCGCTCTGGGTACCAACGAGGGTCGCAGCAAAGCCGGCGGCGAGGGCCGCTTTCCCCGCCCCTTCGCGGCCCGTAAGGACGACGAAAGGGTTCGTCTTGAGCGAGACATAATACGCAACAAGGAAATTACGCGAAAAGGAAGAACCGAGGGTTCCGACAAGCTGAGCGATGAGCTGTTGTTCACCGCTAGCGGCGAGTTGGGCACGGTAGGCGGGCTGGTCAGAGGCTGGCACCAGCGAGACTGGTGCCAACTTCCCCTGGCCGACGCTGGCCCGACCGCTGGCCCCATTGCCAGCGGGATGGAAGTTGTAGGCGATCATAGGGTGTTATCCGAGACGAATATCTGATGAGTCGCCAACATTCAGTTCGTGGCTGATCCCATCAACATACGCTCGATCTCCGATCAGGCTCTTCGCCATAATGACCGACTGGATCTGGGCACCCACATTGATAATCGCGTCTTTGACGATTGACTCACGCACCACAGCCCCTTCCGCCACCGAGACGTAGGGGCCAATCACCGAGTTCTCGATGATTGCACTAGGCGCAATGTTCACTGGGGGGATGATGACCGAATGGATGCCAGACACGACCCGACTGTGCCCATTTTCCAACAGGTAGCGGTTCGTGTCAAGAAGGGCCTCGATAGTGCCGCAATCACGCCACATGGGCACCGTCTCGGCGGTCAGCACTTCACCGCGCTCAATCAACACTTGGAGTGCATCGGCCAAGTAATATTCACCCTTGATTTGAATGTTCTGTTCCATAATGTAGGTGATGGCATCCATCAGGCGTTCGGCTTCGGGCAAGTAATAAGCCCCAATCACCGCGAGGTTTGAAATCGGCTCGCTGGGCTTCTCAACCAAGCGGGTGATCCGGCCATGTTCAACCACCGCCACACCGAAGCGGCGCGGGTCATCAACCGTTTTGCAGTAGATGATGCCTTCAGCGGGGTGAGTATTTAGACGCTGCTTATCAAGGCTGAAGAGACCGTCGCCAAACACGATCAGGAGCGGGCCAGTGGCGAACTCTTTCGCCAGATAGATTGCGTCGGCCTGGCCGCGCATCTCTTGTTGCACCAAAAAGCGAAGGGGGATGTGACTGTAATGTTCGCGAACATAGGCTTCAATCTGGTTGCCCAAATAGCCCGTAATAAAGATCAGTTCGTCAATGCGGATGTCCAGCAGGTCATCAATGATGTGGGCGAGGACCGTCTTGCCTGCTACACTGACTAGGGGCTTCGGTTTGCTGAAGGTGTGGGGGCGTAGCCGAGTGCCGAGGCCAGCCGTCAGGATCATCACGCGCATAGGGTTAATTCCTCGACGCGCAACCGCCGCCGCAACAGCCATTGCCACAACCACGCGGGCTGGTAGCGACCGGCGCGGCCTCGGCTACCGTAGTAAGGCTGCCACGGGTGTGAGCAGCGAAGACTGAGAGGTGGCGTTGCACATGCGCGCCGCCGCAGTCCGGGCAAAGAATTTCACTGTCATCCTGATCCATTCGACGTAGGCGATCAAACCGAAAGTTGCAGGCTAGACAGCCATATTCGTACATCGGCATGAGATACCTCTGAAAAAGTTGCTTCTGCGCTTGCCCTAGGCACCCGGATTATAGCATGACCGCTTGCGGCATGGGTGACAAAACCGGGGTGAGCGTTACCCCCTGGGGACTACCTCCCCAAACCCCTCCGGCGGCCAGTCGAGCACCTGCCCCCGGCAGATCTGCGCCATCGGCACCGTGCTCACGTCGTAGCCGGCTAGTTCCAACGGACACTTCCCACGAA
>CAIRDL010001015.1 GCA_903877345.1 uncultured Oscillochloris sp.
ATCGCGCACCCCCACGACGAACCAGAACCTGGTGGCGGCGATCTACCTCCGCGTCTCGACGGACGAGCAGGCCACGACGCACGGGGGGCGCTGGGTATCTGTCGAGCGTGCGCGAGGTGCTGGTGAACGAAGGGGGCTACCGGGGGGCGCGGCGCGGGGCGAGTGAGACACGCTGGCCGATTATCCTCGACCAGAGTATCCCGTCGGCGGGGCGGATACGTTCCTCGGTGCGGGGGCGCACGGTGCGTGCAACGCCAGCGGAGGAATGACCCACAGCAAAACGTGGGCAAAGGTAAGAGCAGGACAGCGGCGGCGAACCTGCCGCACACCGCTGTCCACCTCATCGTCTCCCGCTACGGCACCACCTCAGTCAGTTCCTCTTCCGGCGGAAGCGTGTCAGTGCCACCCTGCGCCAAGGCGCGAAGCCGCATAAACACATCCACCGAGAGCAGCACGCCCGTTGGGTAGCCTTTCTACGTCACGATGATGGGCCGCTGGCGCTCCTTGGCACGCTTGATCAGCGCCGCCAGGGATGAGGCTGTCTGGTCTAGGCCAACGATTCGCGCTAATGGGCCCGTGTACCCCTGAACGAAGCAACGCTGTGCTGTGTCGCGCCTACTTGCGCCAAGGTGTCGTGGGAATCACGCCTTCATGCTAGTTCAGACTGATGATGTGCGCTCACAATGGTGTGCGGTGTCATATGGATCATGGCCGAGCGACCGTAGATCGACCATTGGCTACAGTTTCGATAGAGTACGGTAGTAGATTGTTAAGAGACCGTTTGTTCCTGCTTTGGGAGGTTCTATGGCTCGTCACCTTGCGCTGCTCCTCTTTACCCTGGCCGGTTTGCTGCCAATGGTCAACCCTCCCAATCTCCCAGCAGTCTCCCGTACGTTAGCTCCCCTCGCGCCTGCCGCACTCGCCGCTCCGAACGCCCCACCCCCGTTGCCTCGTTCCTGTATTGTCGGTGGTACGCCGCTCGACTACGCTCAGCCCGTCTGTTGCGTGAGCGGCTATGTCTATTTGAATGGCGCACCACTTGTGGGTGCGGCTCTCACCATCAGCGCCGGTGGGGGTTCATTGACGACCCAGACCCAGCTTTACCCCGGCAGTACTTTGCCCTACTTCAGCGTCAGCCTCGGTGCTGCGCCGCTCAATGTGCAACCGGGTGACACGGTGATTATCACCGCGACCGCTAGTGGTCAAACCAAGAGCGTCACCTTCATCGCCCAAGAGGGTGGGCAGCAGATTGATGTTGTGCTGCCGCAGAGCGCCCTCAATGCGACGTGGACAGCGGGCGAACAAGCGATGCCGGAGTTGCGTAAGGCGGCGATGGCCTACGATGCGACCCGCAAGCGCACGCTCCTGTTTGGTGGCTTGGTAAATGGCACGGCGGTGCCGTCCGACAAAACTTGGGAGTGGGACGGCACGAGTTGGCTGCGGCGCACGCCCGTCGTGACGCCGCCGGCCCGTTCGGCACACGCGCTTGCCTATGACGCCGCCCGTCAGCGGATGGTGCTTTTCGGTGGCATCGCGACCACGGGCATTACCCTTACCGACACATGGGAATGGGATGGCGCAACGTGGCTCGAACGTATCCCCAGCGATACCCCAACGCTGAGTGGCCCGCCTACATTGGTGTACGACAGCCTGCGGGCGCGGGTGCTGCTTATCGGGGCAAGTGCCGATAAACTTGCGACGTGGGCCTGGGATGGCACCAACTGGACACAACTCACGACGACTGGGGCACCCGCCCGCACTAGCTTCAGCTTCACCTACGACGCAGGGCGCGACCGGGTTGTGATCTTCGGCGGTACTCGTGCTGGCGTGTTGCAGCAGGATACGTGGGAGTTTAATGGCACCGCTTGGGTACGTGCCTTCCCGCTCAACTCGCCCACCGCTCGCAACGGCCACGCGATGACCTATGACTCGGTGCGTCAACAGGTGGTACTGGTCGGCGGCGTAGATGCCACCAACAAGCCCCTAGAGGATAGCTGGAGCTACGACGGCAACACG
>CAIRDL010001016.1 GCA_903877345.1 uncultured Oscillochloris sp.
CTCGTTGACCGCATCAAAAATAATCACGAGGCGCTGGCGCGCACCTTCAGCCAAGCGTGCAATCTGGCTCAAATCAGGCTGAAGCAACTCGGGCGCGGTGCGGCCCAAATCACGGGCAAGCTCGCGGTCAAGCTCAGGGCCGAGCGAACCGCCGCAACGGTAGAAAAGCACGGCGTCGCCAGCTTCCCGCAAGGCCGTGGCCCAATGGGCGAGCAGACACGTTTTGCCGGTACCTGAATCGCCGAGCAGCAGCAGTGCGCCGCTTTGGCCTGCAAGAAACAGCCGCAGTTCGGTTTCGGCTTCGGGGCGGGGCTGATAGACCTCGGGGAGATACGGGCCAAGGCGGCGCGGCGTGCCGATCAGTTCGCGCAACACTGCGTCGGCCTGGGCGCGGGCGGCCTCGCGCACCTGTTCCCAGCCAATACTGAGTGGGCGAGGCTGACCAGTCAGTGCCGAAGCAGGCGCAAGCGCAACAACGGGTGGCACCGGGAGTGGTGTGGCCTTGAACGCCGGATGCGTGGCCTGCGTAGCGTTGACGAGCGCCTCACGCAGCGCAGTCGCCGAGGCATGGCGGCCCTCGCGGAGCAGTGACAGCGCATAGCCAAGCTGCGTACTCAGCTCAATCGGCACCAGCGGGTTGAGTTCGTGAGCGGGGCGCAACGGGTCGGGCTTACCGCGCAACAGGGCATCAGCGCGAAGCGGAGCGCTGGCGGGGGGGCGGTCAGTGAGCAAGTGGTAACAGGTTGCGGCGAGAGCATAGAGGTCGGAGCGAGGTTCAGTGCCGGTGCCCTCAATCTGTTCGAGCGGGGCGTACTGCAAGGTATAGCCGTGAAAACTGGCGGCGCTGCCCGTCCCAGCGCCTTTCGCCAGCCCAAAATCCAGCAAAACGACCAGGCCTTCGGGCGTCAGCTTAATGTTTTGGGGCTTAATGTCGCGGTGCAGCACGGGTGGTTGGCGCGCGTGCAAATACTCGAGGGCCGTGAGGAGTTGTTCCGCCCAACCGAGGACTTCCGTGACGAGGAATGGGCCGCCGTGACGCGCCTGGAGTGCGGCGAAGTCAGCACCGCTAAAAAACTCCATCACCAAAAACCGCCCGGCGAGGTCGCGGAAGTAATCCATCACCTTCGGCAGCGCAGGGTGGCGCAACGTCGCCAGCAACTGGGCCTCGCGGGCAAAGGCTTCGGCGGTCTCCTCGCCACTGCCGAGCATCTGTTTGAGGGCCACCGTTGTGCGGAGGCGGCGATCCAGCGCTTCGTAGACGGCACCCATCCCGCCACGCCCAATCAGGCGCACGATTTGGTAGCGTTGCAAAATGAGGGAACCGGCCTCGAGCATGGCGCACCGTGGGGGGGAGGAGATTACTGCGGGCTATTGTAGCATAGACAAGGTTGCAGCTTTTAGCTTTTAGATTGCAGTTTTGCCGCAATAGGACGCGGTGTGTTTGTGCAAATGATCGCCACGGTGAGCGTATAGATGCAAGGCAATCACCAGCCATGACGTTTGTTCGCCTGTCCATGCTGCCGAAACCTTGGAACAGAACCACCGGCGGAGGGTCGCACAGCCTTGAAGGCGGAGCGATGCAAAATCTTGCGTCTCTCCGCCCTGAAACCTTGCCTTACTGCACGATCAGCGGGAGATACGCTCGTGGCACGACATAGTAGGCCGGGGTCAGCAGACGCCACAGCCCCACGCCCTGCGTCCCGTCAGTCGCCACGAAGTGAAGCGCCCCCTTCACGTTGGTGAGCAAGGCGAGGTTGGCACTATTAACCCCTGGATTGAGGTCTTTAACCAGCATCGTGCCTGCCTCAGTGCCGTCGCTTACCCACAACTCAAAGCCATTTGTGGCGTCATAAGCCGAAAAATAGATCCTCCCGTTCAGCGCGGTTGGTGTTGTGCTCAAAAACACCCCGGCTTTGAGCATAAAGGTACCCGCCTCAGTGCCATCACTCCTCCACAGTTCAGCACCTTGCGTGGTCGGCCCAATCATAGTGATGAAGGAGAGCACCCCGTTCACATTCGTCAGCTTGACCGGCGCAGAGATATTTGCCCCCGGATTGATGTCCTTGACGATGTGCGTACCTGCCTCAGTCCCATCGCTGCGCCACAGTTCATAGAATTAGCCTCAGGAAACCCGTCCGTTTACGGGCGGGAGGAATGAGGCTTGTACGGCCTCACCCTGGCGGTAGACGCTCCCCTACGCCGCTTGAAGCGGCGCAGGGCTGTGATACAATTGTACGGGTAGGGGATCGTCCCTAGGACTATAGCACTTCTATGCGATTCGCGAAGCCGGGAGGTAGGGCTACGTCAAAGTCGGCAGAAGCCTTCTGGGAGCGCGGGCGTCCCGCCCGCATCGCCGCGCCGGGTGGCTGAAGCATGGCGGTTGCAAAGTCACTCGCCGTGGGGCTGAAGCCCTCGGCTACGTTTACGAAGTCTGTTGAAGCAGGCTCGGTCAGCCCGCGAAGAACGGCCTGGATACATCATACAAGGCGGGCTTCACAACCCTGAGCCGGTGGCTTCAGCCACCCGGCGCGTGACGTTGACGTAGCCATGCCCTGCGGCAAGCGCCGCTTGACAGTTCATTACCCCCTGTGGTATGCTTGCGGCGGTTGAGCCTTTGTGAAGATAGTTTAAATCTATGACCTCTCGCTCTGTCAATATTCTCCTCGTTAGCGGCCTCGTACTCCTCCTAAATGGTGGAGCATAAGCCGTTGGGGAGGGGAAGCCTGAGCGCTCCCGCAGACTGAGCAAGACTGAACCTCCCGGACGCATACCGGGGGGTTTTTTTGTAGCCTAGCGGCTTTATCCAAGCCCTGAACGCCCCGCCCGGCGCACCACTTCGCGCCGATGTTCGCCCACAACGCCGTGGGTCACCGCCCCCCCGCCGCATTGCTGCGGCCTCGCCTTGTCGGTTGGTTGCCTGACGCAGCGTAGTGACGTGAGAGAGGAAGGACGGTATGGCGAACCAAATGACCGGTGCCCAGATTATGTGTGAAGCCCTGATCCGTGAGGGCGTTGAGGTGATGTTTGGCCTGCCCGGTGGGGCAATTATGCCCTTCTATTTTGCGATGTGGGATTACCGCGACCGCCTGCGCCACATTCTCTGTCGGCACGAGCAGGGCGCGGGGCACGCCGCCGAGGGGTATGCCCGTTCGACCGGGCGCGTCGGCGTCTGTATCGGCACCAGCGGCCCCGGCGTGACGAATCTCGTCACCCCGATTGCCGATGCGATGATGGACTCGACGCCCTTGCTCGCCATTTGCGGTCAGGTCGGCAGCCACGTCCTCGGTAAAGATGCGTTCCAGGAGACGGACATCACCGGGATTACGATGCCGATTACCAAGCATAATTACTTGGTGAAAGATGTCAGCGAACTGCCCTACGTTTTCAAAGAGGCGATCCACATTGCTACGACTGGTCGCCCCGGCCCGGTGCTGATTGATGTCACCAAAGACGCCATGCAGAAGAGCTGTGTCCCCAATTGGGAGGTGAAGCTCAATCTTCCTGGCTATAAGCCGAACTACCAGCCCAATCAGAAGCAGATCCGCGAGGCGATTAAGCTGCTTTTGGCAGCGAAAAAGCCGCTGATTATCGCTGGTAATGGTGTGGTGATGGCGGGCGCGACAGAGGAACTGCGGCACTTCGCCGAGCAACTGCGTCTGCCGGTGATCACGACGCTCCACGGCATTAGCGCCTTCCCCGCCGCGCATCCGCTCGCCCTTGGAATGCCGGGCATGCACGGGTGGGTGCATGTCAATAAGGCCATCCAGGATTGCGATGTCCTGTTCAATATCGGCGGGCGTTTCGATGACCGCGTGACCGGCAAGGCCAGTACCTTCGCGCCGCACGCCAAGATCATCCACGTTGATATTGACCCCTCCGAGATTGGCAAGAATGTGAAGGTGGCGGTGTCCATTGTGGGCGACGCCCGCATAACCCTCCAGGCGCTGCTTGATGCGCTGCCTGACCGCGAGGCGTTGGCCGATCTGCATACCAATGCTTCCAACTGGATGGAGCATATCCGCGATTTGCAGGATAAGCATCAGGGCAAGCAGCAGTACAGGTTCGAGGCGGTCGCAGCCCACATGGCGCTGCCGCCCTACGCAGTCTACGAGGCGCTGAATCGCACCTTGGCGCTGCACGGCAACTATCGCCTCATCACGGATGTGGGCCAGCACCAGATGTGGTCGGCACAGTTGCTCGACAATAACGCCGGGCCGCGCACCTTCATCACCTCGGGCGGGTCAGCGACGATGGGTTTTGGCCTCCCGGCGTCGCTCGGCGTGGCCGTGGCCCATCCCAACGATACGGTCTGGGTGATCGCCGGTGATGGTGGCTTCCAGATGACCAATCAGGAGATGGCGACGATCATTCAGGAGGGCATCAAGAATATTAAGGTGCTGATCATTAACAATGGCTACCTGGGTATGGTGCGCCAGTGGCAGGAGTTGTTCGAGAACAAGCGCTACAGTGGCACGCCGCTCAGTGGCCCCAACTTCGCCAAACTGGCGGAAGCCTATTACTGGAAGGGCCTCACCGTCGAACATGCTGACGGGGTGCAGGCGGCGATTGACGAAGCGCTGGCAACGGACGGCCCGGTGCTGATTGACTTCCGGGTCGAGCGTGAGGTCAACGTCTACCCAATGGTGCCGCAGAATGCCTCGATTGGCGAGATGATTCTGGAGAATCCGAAGGCGTGAGCCAAAGGGGTAGGTTTCAGGTTTCAGGTCTCAGGTTTCAGGGGCTAGGTCAAGCACAGCAGAATGCCCTAGGCGAATTAGATCTGTAAGACAAGGTTCGTGTTTACTTTATAGTCTTGGCAAGCGCAAGGCTCCCTAGTACGCTTGACCTGAAACCTGAAACCCGGCACCTGAAACCTTGTCTAAGTCATAAGGAGCGGAACTATGCGGAAACATACCATCGTCGCCTTGGTGCAGGATCGCCCCGGCGTGTTGAGCCGGGTCGCCGGCCTTGTGCGCCGCCGTGGGTACAATATCGAGAGCTTGGCGGTTGGGCATAGCGAACAGCCAAGCATTAGCCGGATGACCATCGTGGTCGAGTCGGATCAGATCGAGCAGGTGGTCAAGCAACTCTACCGCCTGATCGAAGTGATCAAAGTTAGTGATGTTACGGACGACCCCACCGTCGAGCGCGAGATGGTGGTGCTGAAGCTGCACATCGCCCCGCCCGCCCGCCACGAGATCGTCTCGCTGTGCGAGGTCTTCGAGGCCAAGATTGTTGATGTCGGCGTAAACACGATGATCCTGGAAATGACGGGTTCGCCCTCGAAGGTCGAGAATTTCATCGAGGTGCTACGCCCGTATGGGATCAAGGAAATGATGCGTACCGGGCGCATCGCGATGGTGCGGGGTGCGCGGGGCCATAATGCCGAACAGTACGTCGAGAGTAACGGCGCGACCGTGCCGACGGTGCCGACGGCATGATCGTGCCGATGGTGTGCCCGA
>CAIRDL010001017.1 GCA_903877345.1 uncultured Oscillochloris sp.
GGGGCGCAAGTTGACCCGCTGCCCGTCAACGAGCACCTCGCGGCGGGCAAAGTCAATGGTGAGCCGGTCGTCTACGCGGATGAGCGTTTGGGGGGCGACGGGGGCAATGTAGTGGCGGCGCAGCACCGCCCTAATCCGGCTCACCAACTCGCGGTGGCTGAACGGCTTGCCGATGTAGTCGTCGGCCCCCAGTTCTAAGCCGCGCACCCGATCTTCCTCTTCATCCTTCGCCGTCAGAATCAGCACCGGCACCTGCGAGAACTGCCTGATGCGGCGCAGCGCCTCAAAGCCGTCCATGACCGGCATCATCACGTCAAGCAGGACGACATCGGGCATTTCTTCGCGCACATGATCCACCGCCTCGCGCCCGTTTGTCGCCGTACTAACCCGCATGCCCTCCAACTCAAGGTTCAGGCGCATAAAGCTGACCATACGCGGCTCGTCGTCTACAACTAGGACTAGCTTCGCTTTCAGTTCGGTCATGGCTGATTCCCTCTTATGGACTCAGGCGGCGCAGCGCCAAGCTGTAGAGCGGTGCCAGGAGGACGCGATCATAGGCGGGGAGGTAGCGCACCACTTGGCCGCCAAAGCCCTTCTTGAAGCGGTACACGCCACTCAACGGGTCGGCGTGCGCTTCCGTCTCACAGGCGACCCGCGTTGCCTCATCGGGGGCGGTGGCAGCGCGCCCGAAGGCATCAGGAATGCCCCAGAGGTCGTAGGCGGTACACGCAAGCCCCCGCGCCCACCGGAGCGCATGCCACTCCAACAGATGATTCGCCCCAGATTTCAGCCCCGCCTCGTTGGCCCCGCTGTAGAGGTAGCGGCCCGCTTTGGCATCAGCAAAGACCATATGGGCGGCTACCGTTTGCCCGTCCAGTTCCGCCAACAACAGGCAACTGCGGGGTTGAAACAGGTGCCAAGCCGCTTGGTAGTACGTCTCGGCGTGAATCCCAAAACTCGCCCGCACCCCCGTCGCCTGCATAATTGCGTAAAAGGTCGCGAGATCCGCCGCGTTCCCAACGCGCACCTGCACGCCGCCGCGTTCGGCCCGCCGGATGTCGGCGCGATGGCCCTTCGAGCAAGCCGCGAGCAGCGCCGCCTCGGGTGGCTGCAGATTCACATGGATTGAACTGCGGGGCTGGATGGTCGGCGCGGGACGCAACCCCTGGAGCAGCAGCCATGTGTGAACGGCATCAGCGCTGGGGTCGTCTTCCGTCAGGTTGGGTTCGAGGCGCAAGAAAATCGCCCGTGCATGCCGCGCCACTCGCTCCAGCCCCGCCAGAAGCAGGCGATTCGTCGCGGGTTCACTAGCGAAAAGAGGGCCACGCGGCGTGTAGGCGACGCTGAGGCCGTACTGGCTGCGGAGCAAAAGCTGTGCGCCAGCCACCAAGCGTCCATTCGCCTCAGCCACGGCGATGCGGCGGGTCAGCCAGCCTGCGCCGGCCTTCAACACGCCCCACTCGTGCTGTTGCAGCAAATTGCCTTGGGGATGCGCGTCCACGAAGGCGTCCCAGGCAGCAACATCGGGTTCAACCAAGGCCAATTGGCCGCACTGCGTCTGCGTAGGCTGCGCCAGAATGACGCTCATCGCGGCACCCAGAGCCGCTCGCCGTAGGTTCCGCTTTCGGGGCGCAAGCTTTCGGCATACGTGGTGACGAAGCGGGCGAGGGCGACGGCATCACCGAAGAGTGGGCCAATTTGGCTTTGATAGGCTTCAATCGCCCCAATCTTGCGCGTTAGCACCGCATCAATCGCCGTCACCACAGGCAGAAAGCGCGCCGCCCCGCCAAGTTCCGCCAGACGCACCATGAGGGCGTTGGCTTGCAGCACGTAGGGGAAATCCTCGTAATAAGCGACGGAGACACCGGCGCGGGCGAGGGTCGCGGCGGCGGTATGGGTCGCCTGGTGGTCTACGTGGTGGCCGATGCCGAGGGGCGCGTAGAAAATCGCCTGGGGGAAGCGGGCGGCGAGGGCGGTGAGGCGCGGCTGCATGGCTTCCACCAGCGAATCATCTGGGGCAAGCGCACCGAAGAGTCCGGCTTCGCTCCCGTAGGCCGTTGGCATCCGGTAGATCGCATCAAGCAGATCAAGTTGATAGGCATCGGCCCCAAGAGTTTCCAGGGCCAACTCGTCTTCAGCCAAGCGCCGTTGCACCACCGCCTCGGGGGGCAAGCCCCAAACCGCGTGAAGCGAAGCGGCGAAAGGGCTGAAAGCGGTGCCTGAGGCGGGGCTGCCACTACAAATATTGACGACCAGCACAGGCTCGCTGGTCGCGGCGAAACCGGCCAACATCCCGCCGCAGGCGAGCGCCGCATCGTCGAGGTGCGGCGCAAGCACAATGTGGCCGTAGGGCGTGGTGAGGTCGTCCAACTGGGTGAAATGGCGTGCCATAAGCGGTTACAACTCGTCAGTTAACACTTCGGCAAGGGCATCGGCGGCACTTTGGCGGCGGGTCGCGTCCTTGGAACGAGCGAGGCGTTCGAGGATGCGGCGGGCACCCGCTCCGCCAACTTGGCCGAGCGACCAGATCGCCGCCAAGGCGACCTCGGTGTCGTCATCTTCAAGCAAGCGCACCAGGCCAGGGAGCAGAGGCCGACCATCTTCGCCCAATTCACCAACGGCGTGGGCGGCCTCGTAGCGCAGGGCCGCGACGGGGCTTTTCAGCTCACGCTCAATATAGGGAAACCACGTCGGGCGCATCGAGCGGCCCATCGCCAACACGGCGCTCTCGCGCATGGGGCTTTCGGTGTGCGCGTAAGCCCGCCCAATCATGGCTTGGGCCTCCGGTGCGTTCGCGAAATAGCCGAGCGCCTCGATGGCGCGGCGGCGCACCTCAAAAGGCTGTTCAGGATCAGTAGCGACGCTCAACAGCGTGGTGAAGAGGCGCTGCGCGTTGGTGGCGGTCAGTTCGCCCAGTTCGGCCCGGCAAGCGAAAGGGGCGAGGGCCACCAGCGCCGCCGCCCGCACCTCGCCGACCTCATCGTCAATCAGCGTGACCAAGCGCTCCAGGGTGCGTTCGCTTTCGTCTTCCCAGAGGCCAGCAATGGCGGCAGTACGCACCTGCGCGTCGGTATCGCTAAGGCAGGCGCGCAACACGGGATGGAAGTCGAAATCAACATTATCTTCGCCCAGCGCATTAAGGGCGAGGATCAGTTCAAGGCGGCGCTCGGCGGGAAACTGCACCCAGCTTTGCCAGAACGCCTTGAGGCTCGCGGGGTCAAGGCCCGCGAGTTGCTTGAGTTCACTGTGGGCAAGAGGCTGCCCCAAGTCGCCAAGGCGGGCCAGTTGCGCTTCAAAGGCCATCGTCAACTCCTGTTTCCTGCACGCCCGACCCTGAATGGAAAGACGCCCCGGTTGGGCGTCTTTCCCGGACATACGGGTTCCGACAAGCTACTCGTCGTCGTCGCTATAGCGGCCACCGTAGCGGCGGCGGGTAGGCTGCACCTCAGTCACGGGCTCCTCGGTCGGTTCTTCGGTCGTCGCTTCGTCCTCAGCGGGAGCCTTCGAGCCGGGGGCGGGAGTATAGAACACCATCTCCGAGATCGCCGCATCAAACGCAAACTCGGCCCCGTGGGTGAGCAACGACTGGAGCAAGGCCCGCGAGCCGGGGCGGAGCGTGTTGTAGCCAACAAACAGATCATCGAAGCTCAGGGTATAGCTTGGCGCAGCGCGGGTGCCGACCTGCTCGCCCATCGTCTCGATGACATGCTCAAGGATCAGCTCGGCCTTGCGCCGCTCGCCCATTGGGAAGGCTTTGAGGCGATTGAGCCGCCCGAAGCGACTTTGGCTGGGGAGTTGGTCGGTATCCACAGCGGCGAAATACGCAATATTGGCGAAGGCAAACTTATTCTTCTTTTCATCAAAGGTAAGAATGCGGTCGTCCGTCTCGCTGGCCTCTTCGTAGCTGATCGTAAAGCTATGGGGTTCTTGCCCACGAGCAATGGTGATCAGCGCGCCAGGGATGAGGTGGGCGTGGAAGAACTCTTCGAGACCCTGGAGCCAACCGCCTCGGTTGCCGGTCGGATAGCGCACTTCAACGAGCGCCTGGGTGTAGTGTTGGGGCGAATCGAAGCGCAGCACCGCACTGCGCTGGTCGGGCAACACCGGGCCGGGCAACAGCGCCGTCAGCGTGGCGTCGAGCGGCAACACCCCGTACTCCCACTCGAAGAACGTCAGGAGCCGCGTGACACTCCCCTGTTCGCGAATGGTTTCCACGCTCTGGTTCTGCAGGCTATCGTCCAGACCCTCGACCAGATACGACGTGATCTGGCCCATCTCCGCCGCCTTCACGCGCTTGCCGCCAATAGCAGGCATGCCCTTGGTTGACCAGAGCAACGCCCCTTCGACGCCGACAAACTCGAAGTCCTTTTCACGGTGCAAGCGATAGTTGAGCGAGAAGCGCACACCCTCGTAGTCAGACTGACGCGGGTTGTGATAGAAGACATCGGCGATCAGTTCAGTGTCGAGCAGCGGTCCGCCGCGCTCAAGGAGGTAATCGCGGATCTTCCGCAGGTCGTTCTTGCCGAGGTTAATGACATTGGCCTCGGGGAAATAACGCCGCCCGAAGCTGACGATCCGCCGTAACGGGTCGTGTTCAAGCTTATCGGCCAGCGCCTGCGCCAACGTCGCCCCGTGTTCGGCGAGCAACTCTTTCATCGGGCGACGGAGATCAATCGGGGTACCGTCAGCCAGGGTAAAGATCGTCCCGCGCTCGACCTGCGGGCGCATCGGGCGTGGCGGCGGCGTGACGACAACTGGCTCAGGCAGCGGCACAACCACCGGGGCTGGAGGTTCGGGGGCGGCTTGCACGACTAGCGGCACCACCACCTCGGCGGGAGGCGCAAGCGGAATCGGTGCGACCACCGGCTCATGCACCGGCGTGAAGGACACGGGCGGCGCGACTTGCGTGGGCACCATTGGTACCGCCTCGACAGGTGCTTCGAGCGGCGGCGTTGGCGCAACCACAAGGGGGACATCCACCAGCACGACCACGGGCGGCTCAGAGAGCGTAGTCAACTCGTGGGCGAGCGCATCTTCCTCAGCGCGCACCGACACGAGGCCCGCCTGAACCTGCCAATAATCGGAGATAAAGACAGGCTCGACCGTCGTAATCGCGGGGCGCGAGGTCGAAACGACGACGCTAATATCATCAATAGGCAGGGGGTGATCGGGATCCTGGAGGCGTTGCTTGAAACTATGCGTATCAGGCTCGTTCCGGGGCACGTAGCCGCCTTGGCGCGACGTAACGAAGCGCACCTCATCGGCGAGAACCTCGCGGATGAAGCGCTCGTCGGCGTCTAGGGCCGCCTCGATCACCTCGCTCATCGCGACCGGGTCAAGCTTGTAGCGCACCGCAAAGAAGGCGGCCAGGTTGGGCAGACTCTGCCGGATCGGCGCATCAAGGGCAAACAGCACCCCTTGAGCTCGCATCAGACGATGGATCGCCTCAGCCAAAGCTGATTGATCGACAACATCCGTGGTCGGAGCAACGGTCATAGATAGCTTGCCTTTAGGCACGCAACCGACCAGTTTGCGCTGGTGGGCAGCGTGCCCCGCATGAGCGGCTTAGCCCAAAATATGGCGGTCTACTGACTCTCTTCCATCACCAATTTGCTCAGCAGTTCGAGATACTGCCGCAACAACTCGTCAATATCTTTCGGCTCGCCCGATGAGCGTAGCCACTGGAGCAGCTTATCCATCGCTGTCTCCCCAAACGTGACCATCTTGGCGTCCATCAATTCTCCATCGTAAGCAACACTAAGCAGAGAGGGCTGACCTCCCTGCTTTCTAAGGGTGTGGCGCGCAAGGCTTGGGGCAGTATACCATCGCTGCGAAGGCGGTGCAAATGGCCCGTGAGTACCGCACCTGCGGCTTAGTTGCGCCGCGCCCTTTTGCGGTGCTATACTGGCTCTGAAGCGGTAAATCCCCCACATCCGCCAAGGAGCAACCCGTATGGTCGAGCGCCTTTGCCCTGCCTGTCAGCACGGCAACCCGCTGGAGAATCGCTACTGCGGCGCGTGCGGCGCGTGCCTTGAGGCCAATGCCATTGTGCCTCACACCGCAAGCGCGCTCACCATTGCTGGTCAGCGTATTCCCCTCGCCCAAGTCAAGCAGGTGAGTCGGGCAGTCGCCGTGGGCCTGGCTGCCGTCGCCGCCGAGGCTGGTCTCGCTTGGCTCAAGCGCCGCACCCAGGTGAACCTGCCCGCTGTCACCAGTGCCACGCGCTCCCTTACCGAAGCACTCCAGCGCGGTGGCACCACCGCCGACGCAGACCCCAAGGTCGTCACGATTGTTAGTCAGCGCGTCGTTGAGTTTTGGGATCAGGGCAGCCTCACGCGCCAGATTGTCGAGAAGCACGTCTGGAAGAAGGAAGGCTGAGGATTGCAGATTGTAGATTTTCCGCAATAGGACGCGGCATTTTCGCCCAAACCGTACAGCACCCACGAACCTTAATCTAAGGCATGGTTCAGAAGCGGCCATTTCAGCTTGACGGTTGAAACCCGCAACCATATGCTTCTTGCGGCTTTGCGTCAGATCGCTAGACTGTAAAGCTGGATTGAACCGTACCTAAAAGCGCCGATGGCTGCCGAGAGAGGTTGTCATGACCCAGACTACGCACCCTTCTGACCTGGTGCGGCGGCGGCTGCGACCCTTGGGGTTGCGCCTACGCCTCGCCGATACGCTCCTTTTGGCGACCCGCAGCTTTTGGGTTGGTGCCGCTGGTGCCGCCCTCGTCGCTGTGGCTGGACGCCTCTACCCCGTCGCGAACCTGCGCCTTTGGGCTGCGCTGCCCTTACTCCTCTGGGCGCTCATTGTGGTTGGCTACGCCCTTTTTCGACCGCTGCCGCCACGCCGCGTTGCCCAGCGCGTTGATCACATCCTTGACTTGCGCGAGCGTCTCGCCACGGCCCTTGAGTTGCGCGACCAAGCAGCCCACGATCCGCTCAGCGAATGCCAGCAGGAGGACGCCGGGCGCGTCGCCGCAACCCTCAAGGTCGGCCAGTTGCCGCTGCACATCGCCCGCCGCCCGCTCTTGTGGTCGCTTGCGCCCTTGGTGTTCGCTGCCCTGTTGCTCTTCGTTCTGCCCAATCCCCAAGATCAGGTGCTCGCTGAACGCCAGGCTGTCCAGGCCGCTTTGACCCAAGCCGAGCAGCAGATCACCGAACTCCAGCGCCAAGTCAGTACCAATACTGAGCTGACGCAGGCGGATCGTGAGCAGTTGCTCAGTGAACTCCAGGCGCTCCAGGAGGAATTGCGGCGCAATCCGGGCGACCGCCAAGAGGCGTTGGCCGACCTTTCAGCCGCCGAGGCTCGCCTACAGCAGCACCTCGACCCGAATGCCGACGCTCGCCGCGCCGCGCTCGAACAGTTGGCGCGCAGCTTGGAGGCGCAAGCGGGGCAGCAGCCGAGCCAGCGGCCCAGTCTCGATCAAGCGGCCCAGCAACTTGAAGCGCTGGCCCGTCAGCTTGAGCAGATGAGCGCCGAGCAGCGCCAGCAACTCGCCACCC